>DASTYH010000405.1:0-9771 GCA_035765075.1 Gemmatimonadales bacterium | reverse complement strand
ACCGTGGCGCTCGAGCCGCTCGAGGACGTCGGGCCGGCAGGGCGCGAATCGGTGGCCTTCATGGTGCAGCTCAACGTCGGGCACGACGCCCGGCCCCTCGCGCGCTCCGCCTCCGGCGGCGAGCTCTCGCGCATCATGCTGGCGCTCAAGGTGCTCCTCGCCCGGCACGACGCGGTTCCGACGCTCGTCTTCGACGAAGTCGATCAGGGGATCGGCGGCGAGACCGGGGCCGAAGTCGGCGCGGCGCTCGCCGAGGTGGCCGCGGCGCACCAGGTACTCGTCATCACCCACCTCCCGCAGATCGCCGCGCGGGCGGACCGCCACCTGACGGTCGCCAAGGGCGCGCGCGGCGGCATCGCCACGAGCACCGTGCAGCTGCTCCACGGGGAGGATCGCGTCGACGAGCTCGCGCGCATGCTGGGCGATGCGGAGGGCGATGCGGCCCGGCGCCATGCCCAGGCCCTCCTCGCAAGGCGCGGCGGCCCGGCACGCAGCCGGTGACCTCCGACGCGGTCCGGCTCTTCCGCGAGCATTTCGGCCGCACTCCTGATCTCGCCGCGTCCGCTCCGGGCCGCGTCAATCTCATCGGCGAGCATACCGACTACAACGGCGGGCCGGTCCTGCCGATCGCCATCACGCGCCGGACGACCGTGGCCGTCGCCCGCGCGGAAGGCTGGCGCTTCATCTCGCGCCAGGAGGGACCCGCCGTGGACGTGGACCTCATGGCCCCGCTGCGAGGGGACTGGACGGACTACCTGGTCGGGGTGGTACGCGAGCTCCGCGATATGGGCGCGGCGCCGGCCGGTGCCTCGGTGGCGGTGTCGAGTACGGTGCCGATCGGCGCCGGCCTCTCGAGCTCCGCGGCGCTTACCGTCTCAGCGACCCGGGCGCTCAGCGCCCTTGCCGGTCGCCGGCTTGCGCCGCGCGTAATTGCCGAGGTGGCCTACCGCGCGGAGCACGGCCAGGTCGGCGTGCGGTGCGGCCGGATGGACCAGACCATCGCCGCCCTCGGCCGCGCGGGCCACGCGCTTCTCTTCGAGACAGGGAGCGGCGCGATCACCGAGCTCCCGATGCCATGGCGCATCGGGGTGATCGAGACGGGAGTCTCTCACCAGCTCACTGGCGGCGAGCTGAACGAGCGGCGCCGCGAGTGCGAGGAGGCGCTCCGCATGCTCCAGCGCCGCTGGCCGGATCTCGCCAGTCTGGCCGCGCTTCCCGCCGCGCAACTCGTGGAGGCCGGATCGCTCCTCGGCGAGCGCCTCGCAGGGCGGGTGCGCCACGTCGTGACCGAGACCGGCCGGACCCGTCGGGCCGCGAGCCTCCTCGTCGCAGCCGACCTCGCGCGCTTCGGCGCGCTGCTCGTGGAGGGCCACCGGTCGCTGCAGCATGAGTACGACTCCAGCGTGCCGGAGGCCGATTTCATCGTGGACCGTGCGCTCGAGCGGGGTGCGGCGGGCGCGCGACTCACTGGTGCCGGTTGGGGGGGTGCCGTACTGGTACTGGTGCCTCCGGAAGCGGAGCGCCGGGTGCTTCGCGAGGTGCTATCGGACTTCGCCGCCCGCTTCGGCCAGCGCCCCACCGCCTGGATGACCCGGGCGGCCGGGGGGCTCCGGCGGGAGCGTATATTCAAGTAGACGGTAGACGGTAGACGGTGGGCGGTGGGCGGTGGACGGGAGGTAGCCCGGCAGCCCCGCATACCGCATACTGTATACTGCCTACCGGCTGTTCCTGGCAGTCACGCCCGGGTGGCGAAATGGCAGACGCAAGGGACTTAAAATCCCTTGGGCTTCGGCCCGTGCGGGTTCGAGTCCCGCCCCGGGTATGTCCCTACTCCTCTGGCTCATGCATCCGATACGTGAAGCGCGTCTCAAGCCGGAATTCGCCAGCGAATATCCGGGCCTCGAGCCGGGCGTGTGGTATCCGGCCGCGACCATCGCCGAGTTCCTGCTGACCCAGCAGAGCACCCTCGGCGGGCCTGAAGCGGCGCGGGCCCTCGCAACCGAGCACTTCGAGTTTCGCGGGGGATCGCCGGGGAGTACGGACCTGCGGCGCGGGGGCTGACTCAGCGGGTTCCCGCCGGGACGCTCGCCAGCTCCCTGAGGAAGGCGCGCGCGGTCGCGACGTCGGGGAGCCGGATCGAGGCCCGGCTTTCCCGCGGGCCCACGTGAATCGCAATCGATCCCTCCGGCAGCGCCTCGAAGAGATCTTCGTCCGTCCGGTCATCCCCCATCGCGAGCACGACCCATTCGGGCCCGAGCTCGGCGATCGTCTCCGTCACGATGCGTCCCTTGTGGATGCCGGTGGGCCGCACCTCGATCACCTTGTCTCCCCGCAGTACGTCCAGGTCGTACTCCCCGGCGAGCACTTCCATCTCCGCGGCGAGTCGCTCGGCGTGCATCGCGCCGAGCGCAAGGTCTGCCATCCGGTAGTGCCACGCGACCCCCGCCGTCTTCCGCTCGACGAGGGCACCCGGCGTTTCCTCGGCATACCGGTTCATGATGGACGCGAGGCGGTCATAGGGCGCCGCCCCGCCCAGCTCCTGCTGCTGCCACTCGTCGGATCTCGGCGCGCGGGACCAGAGGCCGTGCTCCGCGTGCAGCGCCACCGGGAGGTCGCCGAGCCATGCGGCCAGCTGATCGCGGGAGCGGCCGCTCACGAGGTGCACGATGGTGTTCGGGCGCGCCGCGAGCTCGCTGAGGAGTGCCAGCAGCTCCAGGTCGGGCCGCGCCGCATCCGGGCGGGGGGTGAACGGAACGAGCGTGCCGTCGTAGTCGAGAAAGAGGAGGAGCGCCGGCGCATTCCGCGCGTGCTCCAGCGCGGCGGCGACGTCCTCCGGCGCGGACACCGCGGGCGGCGCGCCGGTGCGCCGGCGGCCCTTGCGCGCGCTTCGGAGATCGCCGAGGAAGGTCGTGGCCCACCAGGTCGCGTCGTGCGCCAGGACCTTCTTCCGGAGCGCCGACATCCGCCGCTTCCGCTCCGGCCGGTCCATGGTGAGTGCCCGATAGAGCTGAGCGGCCATCCCGTCCACATCGTATGGATTCACCAGCAGCGCCTCGGTGAGCTCCGCGGCCGCGCCGGTGAACTCGCTCAGGACGAGGACGCCGTCGCCGTCCACCCTCGAGGCAACGTATTCCTTGGACACGAGATTCATCCCGTCCCGGATCGGCGTCACCAGCATCACATCGGCGGCTGAATAGAGGGCGGAGAGCTCGTCCTCGGGGAGGCTCCGGTACTGATAGGCCACCGGCGTCCAGAGCGCCGTTCCGAAGGCGCCGTTGATGTTGCCGATGGCCGCGTCCACCTCGGTGCGGAACTCCCGGTAACTTCGCACCCCCGTGCGCGAAGGGACGACCACCTGGACGAGCTGCACCCGCCCGTGCAGCTCGGGATGCCGGGTGAGCAGGCGTTCGAAGGCGAGAAGCCGCCGGGGAATCCCTTTGGTATAGTCGAGCCGGTCCACGCCGGCGATCACCTGGAATTCGGGGGAGCGCGTCAGCGCCTCCGCCTCGACCTGTACGCTCCGGCGGCGCGCCAGCGACTCGAAATGCTGTGCATCGATCCCGATCGGGTAGGCGCCGACCCGGACGTCCCGGCCCTCCAGCACGAGGTTCGGTGCCTTCCACTGGACGCCGAGCAGCTCCCGGGCCGCGGTGGCGAAGTGATGCGCGTACGACTCCGTGTGGAACCCGACGAGATCGGCGCCGAGCATGCCGTCGAGCACTTCCTCGCGCCAGGGAAGGATCCGGAAGATCTCGACGGCCGGGAAGGGGATGTGGAGGAAGAATCCGATCAGCGCTTCCGGCAGCCGGTGGCGGAGGAGCGCGGGAAGGAGGAGAAGCTGGTAGTCGTGGATCCAGATCTCGTCACCGGGACGCCACACCGCGGCGACGGCCTGCGCGAATCGCGCATTGACGCCCGCGTAGGTGCTCCAGTGCCGGGGATCCGGCGGCATCCGTTCCGCCTGATAGTGAAAGAGCGGCCAGAGGATCCCGTTCGAGACGTCCTCGTAGTACTCGCGCACCTCGCGCGAGCTGAGGGCCACCGGGACGCAGTCGAGGGCCGTGAGCCGTGCATTGAGCTCGCTGCTCTGGCGCCGGGACATCCCGCTGATCGGGCCGGGCCAGCCGATCCAGACCGACGCCGCCTTGCGCGTGGCGCCGGCGAGGCCGGTGGCGAGCCCGCCCACGCTCCGCTCGACATGAAGCGTCCCGTGCTCGACTCGGGCCGTGACCGGCAGCCGGTTCGAGACGAGGATGATGCGACGGCTCACGCCCATGCGCGCACCCGCCCGTCACGGGCATCCAGCAGCTCGCCGATCGTCATCGCCGCGTGGATCAGCCCGACGTGCGTATAGGCCTGCGGGAAGTTCCCGAGGAGGGTGCCGGTGGCGGGATCCACGTCCTCCGAGAAGAGACCCACCGGGTTCGCGTAGCTCGCCACCCGATGGAACACGGCGATCGCCTCCTCGAGGCGTCCCATGAGCGCGAGCGCCTCCGCCCACCAGAACGAGCAGATCGTGAACGCGCTCGTCGTCTCGCCGAAGTCGTCCTCGTTGCGGTACCGGAGCATCAGTCCCCCCTCCACGAGGTTCTTCTGGTACGCCTCGACGGTGGACACGAAGCGCGGGTCGCGGCCGTCGACGAGGCCGAGCGTGGGAAGGAGGAGATTGGAGGCGTCGGGGAACCGGCCGTCGAGCGCCTGCGTGAAGTAGCCCACTCCCGGATCGAAGCCTCGCTCGAGGATGAGCTGCTGCTCGCGGTCCGCGATGGCCAGCCACTGGTCCGCGAGCGCCGTCTGCCCGAATCGCCGCGCAAGACTGGAGCCCCGCCGCACCGCCACCCAGCACATCGCCCGGGAAAAGGTGTAGTTCCGGAGGTAGCTGCGGAACTCCCAGATGCTCGTGTCGGGCTTGTCGGCGAGCTCGATCGCCTGCTCGACCAGCCGGCGGATCAGGGGGAAATACGCGCTCGGCTCATCGTGCACGATCCGGGGGTCCGAGAGCTGGGTCTCGAGGCAGAGGATGATCTCGCCCATCAGGTCGTGCTGCTTCTGGTGAAACGCCGCGTTGCCGATGCGGACGTGGCCGTTGCCGCCGAACCCCGCCAGATGGGGGAGGAAGCACTCCGTGAGCTCCCGCCCGCCGTCCACGCTGTAGACCGGCTGGAGCGGGCCCGCCTCGGCGACGTCCCGCAGGAAGCGGATCAGGTGCTCCCCCTCCGCCACCTGGCTGAGTCGCCGCAACGCCTCGACCGTGAACGCCGAGTCCCGCAGCCAGCAGAAGCGATAATCCCAGGTCCGCGGCGTTCCCATCGCCTCGGGGATGCTCGTCGTCGTGGCGGCGATGATCGCGCCGGTATCGTGGTACGCATGCAGCTTGAGGCAGAGCGCCGAGCGGAGCACCGTCTCCGACGCAAAGGAGGGAAGGGCGCAGGAACGGGCCCACGCCCGCCATCCCGAGACGGTGCGCTCGAAATCGTGCAGGACGCTCGCGTAGGTCGGCGGCGAGCGCCGGGGACCGTACGACAGCACGAAATAGAGCGGGTGCGCGAGCACGAACGGCCGGCGCGCCGTGATGTACGGCGTGGGCAGGTTCGTCATGAGCTGCAGCGGTACCGCGGTGCCGGAGATCTCGAGCCCGAGCGTCAGCTCGCGGATCTGCGGCTGAACTCGTCCGTAGTCGGGGCGCGGATCGAAATCCACGATGAGCTGCGGCTGGCCCTCGAGCGGCCGCACGATGCGCATGATCTCGATCGGGACGGTGACGCCGAGTCCCGCCGGAATCCGGGGCGCGAAGTCGATGACCTCCCAGCTGCCGTCGGATGCGGAGAAGACGCTCCGCACCACGTTCGTGTTGGGGAGATACGCCAGCTCGCCGGCCAGCTCCCCCGAGGTATGGAGGACCCGGAACGTGCCGCCCTTCTCGCGGTCGAGGAGGCGGGCAAAGACCGACGGAGAGTCGAAGCGCGGAAGGCAGAGCCACTCGATCGCGCTGGTGGGCGAGACGAGGGCCAGCAGCCGGCCGTTGCCGTAGACGGCGTGATCCAGCGGAGGCGTGGGAAGATCGTGAGCGTTCATCAGGAAGTCGTAATGGGGAACGGGCGGCCCGTGCAACCGGAGGTCTCCCGAAGGCGGACGATGTACCTTTCCGGCCGACTTCGACCGGACACGCATGCATACTGACGATCTCCCCGGGCCGCGCGCCGTGCCCGGGGCCACATTCAGCGCCGATGGCACCCGCTTCGTCCTTCCGGCGCCGGAGGCCACGGCGGTGGAGCTCTGCCTGTTCGACGGCGAGACGGGGGCGGAGCGGCGCGTGGCGCTCGAGCGCGAAGGGGACGGGCGCTGGATCGCGCACCTCCCCGACATCGCTCCCGGCTCCCGGTACGGCTACCGGGTCCACGGCCCCTGGGTCCCCTCGGAGGGACTCCGGTTCAACCCCGCAAAGCTCCTCGTCGATCCCTGGGCCCGCGCGATCGACGGGCCGCTGCTCTGGAGCGACCTGCTGCTCGGCCACCTGGGCCATCGGGCGGATCCCGAGGACAGCGCGCCCGCGGTGCCGAAAGCCGTCATCGTGGATGGTCGGTACGACTGGGGCGGCGATGCGCCGCCACGAACGCCCTGGGACCGGACGGTCATCTACGAGTGCCACGTCCGCGGAATGACGATGCGGCATCCGCGGGTGCCCTCGGCCCTCAGGGGGACGTTCCTGGGGCTCGCCTCGGAGCCGGTGATCGAGCACCTCCTGGCGCTCGGTGTGACGGCCGTCGAGCTCCTGCCGGTCCACCATTCGGCCATCGATCGCCACCTCGCCCACCTCGGCCTCACCAACTACTGGGGCTACAACACCATCGGCTACTTCGCGCCCGATTCCCGCTTTGCCACGGGGCATGCGGGCGAGCAGGTGACGGAGTTCAAGGTGATGGTCCGCGCGCTCCACGCCGCGGGTCTCGAGGTCCTTCTCGACGTGGTCTACAATCACACCGCGGAGGGGGATGCGACCGGTCCGACGCTCGCCTTCCGCGGCATCGACAACCGCGGGTACTACCGGCTCGCTCCGGACGATCGCGGCAGGTACCTCGACTTCACCGGTGTGGGCAACACGCTCGATGCGGCGCGGCCGGCCGGACTCGCGCTCGTCCTCGAGAGTCTCCGCTACTGGGTCACCGAGATGCACGTGGACGGATTCCGGTTCGATCTCGCCACGTCACTCGGGCGCGTCGCCCCCGACTTCGACGCGGCGGCGCCCTTCTTCGACGCAGTCCGGCGGGATCCCGTCCTTGGCGCGGTGAAGCTGATTGCCGAGCCGTGGGACCTCGGCCCCGACGGATATCGGCTCGGCTGGTTTCCGGCGGGTTGGGCGGAATGGAATGACCGGTTCCGCGATGCCGCGAGGCGCTTCTGGACCGGCCGGGCCGACCAGCCCGGGGAGGTGGCGCGGCGGATCGGCGGGAGCGCGGACATCTTCACGCCGGCGGGACGCGGGCCGGAGGCGAGCGTCAACTACGTCACCTGTCACGACGGCTTCACGCTGCGCGACCTCGTGAGCTACGAGCACCGCCACAACGAGCTCAATGGCGAGGACAACCGGGACGGCCATCACGACAACCTCAGCCGGAACTGGGGCGTCGAGGGACCGACCGACGACCCGGAGATCCGCGCGTCACGACTCCGCGCATCCCGGAGCCTCCTCGCGACGCTGGCGTTCTCCCGCGGCATCCCGATGCTCGCCCACGGCGACGAGCTCGGCCGAACGCAGCTCGGGAACAACAACGCCTACTGCCACGACAACCCTCTCACGTGGGTCGACTGGCGCCTCGGCCCGGACGAAAAGGCGCTGTACGAGTTCACCTGCGCGTTGTTCCGGATCCGGAAGGAGTGGCGCGTCCTGGGCGGTACCGGGGCCCACCCGCCGTCGGAGGCCGGTGGAGGAGTGACCTGGCTCGGACCGGACGGCCAGCCGGCTCGCGAGAGCGACTGGCTCGATGAGGCGCGCTCAGTCGGGATGCTGGTGGATGGGCGCCCGCGGCTCCTCCTCCTGATGAATGGCGGCGAGGAGCCACGCAGGTTCGTGCTGCCCCCAGCGGGTCGCTGGAA
This sequence comes from Gemmatimonadales bacterium, assembly GCA_035765075.1. GTDB lineage: Bacteria > Gemmatimonadota > Gemmatimonadetes > Gemmatimonadales > GWC2-71-9 > CAMLLJ01. Next base: position 1,677 of record DASTYH010000405.1, on the reverse strand, counting down.
GGTTCTGATCGCTGCGGAGGATGCGGGGGTCGAGGGGCACGGGATCGAAGTGCGGGAGCATGGCTTCGTCCTGCTGGCGGAGGAGGCGTGAGTCCCGTGCCCGCGCCTCCCGTGAGCACCCTGCCTACATGCGGCCGTCCGGCCCCACGATCACGTACGTGAGCGTGTTGCCGACCACGAAGTAGGGAAGGCCCCCCGCCGCGCGCCGCGCGAGGATGGCGGCAAGGCCGTTGTCCACCGTGGTGACCACGACCCCGACCTGGAGGCCGGCACTCGCCCCGCCGTCCGCCGCGCCCGAGAAGTTCTCGTAGTCGTAGGTGTACTGCGTGCGGTTGAAGGTGAAGCCGTTGCGCAGGTACGGCTCCATGCCGTTCGGGACGATCCCCCCGCCGGCATCGGGAGGGAAGGTGGAGCGGTCCGCCCAGTAGTTGTACGTGGCCAGCCGGATGGCGTTGAGCTCGGAGACGACACCCGAGGCCGTTGCATGGTTCCGGAGGTCGATGTACCGGAGCACCGCGAGCGACGTGAGGATGCCGACCACGGCGAGCACGATCAGAATCTCGATGAACGTGAATCCGCGGCGGTTCATCGCTGGTCCCTCCCCTCGATGATCTCGAAGCTGTTGCCGACGAACTCACGCAGTGACTGACCGGAACTCAGCGTCAGGGTAACCGCCCCGTTGGTCCCCGTGAGGGTGAAGCCATCGGGATGACGCGCCTGGTAGCGGATGCCGGCCATCGGCGGGCCCGCTTCCTCGATGGTGGTCGGAAGCCGCCCCGACTCGCGGCGGAAGCGCTCGATGCGCTGGAACTGCATGCTCATGGCGAGCCGGAGGCTCGCCTCCTGGATGGCGACGCTTTCCACCGGGGCATGGCGCTCGAAGAGCCACGCCGGTCGGGATACCACGAGATAGAGTCCCACGAGCGCGAGGGCGAAGAGGCAGCCCCAGACGAGCGGGTGCAGCAGGCGCCGGCGGGGCGGCCGGGCCGGGACCTCCTTCTCCCGCTTCTCCGCATCGGCCTTGATCACCTGATCGAAGGCGTCGAGGAGCGCCTGCTTCTCGGGCGTGGGCGGATTCGGATGCGTGGGGGTGGTCATCACGCGACCTCGCGCTGGAGCACGGATGCGACCTCGGCGGGGAAGGTGCGGATATCGATGGGCTTGGTGATGTAGCCGTCGAAGCCTGCCTCGAGCGCGCGCTCGCGGTCGCCCGACATGGCATGGGCGGTGAGGGCGATGACCCTGGCGGCGGCGTGCCGCGATCCGCGGATCTCCGCGAGGATCGCAAACCCGTCCTTCCCGGGGAGCTGGATGTCGAGGAGCACGAGCTCGGGCCGGTGAGCGTCGAGCGCGGCGATCACGCCATCGCCCCCGGTGAGCGGTACCACCTGGTGCCCCTTCAGCGAGAGCAGCGTCCGGAACAACTTCATGTTGTCCGGGCTGTCCTCGACGATCATGATCGTCGCCACGCCGAAGCTCCGTTGAGAAAGCGGTTGGGGATAACTACAATCGTGCGACCCGCGGGGCAACATCGCGCCGGCGGCCCGATACCGGAGGACGGTGCATGAAGGTCGGTGGTGTCATCCGCGTGCCCGGCGACAAGAGCATCACGCATCGCGTGCTGATGCTCGCGGCCATGGCACGGGGATCGAGCCGGATCGGCGGCGCGCTCACCTC
>DASTYH010000404.1:0-5710 GCA_035765075.1 Gemmatimonadales bacterium | reverse complement strand
CGGCGAATCGCCGCTGCCGGCATTCCAGAGTCCGACGGAGACGCGGCGGGCGGCGGGGATCGCCGCAATCTGGTCCTCGGCGCCCACCAGCACGATGTCGGCGGCAACGCCTTCGGCGGAAACGCCATCGGCGAGCGCGCGGGCGGTGATCTCCGGACCGATCCCCCGCGGGTCGCCGAGCGTCACCGCCAGCCGCGGCATCAGTTTGTGCGGATATCCACGTAGGTCGAAGCGCGGAGCCGGCTCACATACCGCTCCATCGCCATCGTCTTGGCGAGGTGCGTGCGGAGCTGCTCCTCGACGTCGGCATAGGAAGCGGTGCCGGCGGCGCGGCGGCCGGTGATGCGGAGGATGGCGAACTTGACGCGCCCCCCCGGCCCGGGGAGGACGAAGGGACCGACGATCGCGCCCGAATCGGCCTCCGCCACCGATTGGGTGTAGCTGGCGGGCAGCGCCTCGAGCGGCACCATGATCGCTTCCCGCTCCTCGGCGGAGTCGTGGTGCAGCTGCTGGAGCGAATCGAATGGCGTGCCCGCGCGGGCCCACGCCGCGATGCTGTCGGCCAGGACGCGGGCACTGTCCACGTCGGCCGGCGTCGTCTCCGGAATGATGAGGATGTGCCGGGCCTGCACCTCCGTCGGCTGGACGCGCTCGACCTGGATCACGTGATAGCCGAAGACGGTCTCGACCGGATCCGAGATCACGCCGGGCCGAAGCCGGAAGACCATCTCGTCGAACGCCCGCTCGAACGACCCGCGCCGCTGCCAGCCAAGGTCCCCGCCCTGCACCGCCGATGCCGAGTCGTGGGAGAACCGGCGCGCGGCCGTGGCGAAATCCCCGCCGATCCGGAGCGCCTTGGCGATCGAATCGGCGAGGGCGAAGGCGCGCTGCTTCGCCTCGGCTGCCGCCTTCGGGGCCACGACGATCTGCCGGAAGGAGATGGCGGCGGGTCGCTGTCCCATCTCCGCCTGATGCTCCTCATAGAACCGGCGCATCTCCCGCTCGGTCGGCGACACCGGGCGAATCACATCCATCTGCTCGAGCCGCTCCACCAGTCGGGTGCGGAGGAACCGGCGGCGGTGCTGGTCGGAAAGGTAGCGCCGGAATTCCTCCGGCGTCTGGAAGCCGGCATTCTGCAGCTCGCGGCGGTAATCCACCTCCGACGTGAACTGACCGCGCAGGCTCGCGAGCCGCTGATTGACGGCCTCGGTGACCTCCTGCTCGGTGACCTTGATCGCCGTGTCGCGCGCCGCCTCCTGCACCAGGATCTCCTCCTCGATCATGTCGTCGAGGATGCTCCGCCGAAGCGCCAGCGTATCCGCGCGGCTCGCGAGCGGCGGGGCGTTCTGTCCCGAGAGCGTCGTGAAGAGCTGCTCGTCGATCTGGGACTCGAGGATCGGCTGGTTGCCCACCACGGCGGCGACGCGGTCGACCACGACGGACGTATCCGGCGGCGTGAACCCGAGCTCATCCTCCTGGGCTGCGGCGCGCGAGCTGAGTGCGCTCAGCGCCACCGCGAGTCCCAGGAGAAACCGCCGGTGACCCGTCATGCTACTCCCCCTTCGGAGCGGGCGCCGGCGGCGGCGTGCCCGTTTCCGGCGCGCCACCCTGGGGCGCACCCTGAGCGCCGTCCGGGACCGGCGCCGGTCCCGGAGCCGGCATCATCTGCCCCGGTGCCGGCGCGCCGGCCGCGGCCGTCGAATCGGTGGCCTGCTTCCGCTGGGCGATCTGCAGTCCGCGGGCGACACCAGCCGGGTGGATCTCGTACTCCAGATTGTCCCGGAGCACCTGACCCAGCGTCGCCGGGAGGCGGCGGAGCCGGACCTGTCCCGAGAGGAGCCGGTCGAAGTACGTCTGGACCTTCATCTCCGCGATCTTCCGGCGCTGCTCGAGCGGCACGGTGGAGTCACTCACGTCCCCTCCCAGGCCCATCTCGGCGCGCAGCGAGTCCACTTCCGCCTGGTACTGCTGCTGCATTCCCTGCCACTCGATCGGCGTGAGCGCGATGCCGGCCGAATCGGCCTGGCGCAGGACGAGGACGTTCTGCGCCACGGTCCGCGCGAACGTCGTGAGCTGCGAATCGGGAAGCTGCCGGATCTGCATCTGGAACTGGGGCGGGATCTGGTCGATCCACCGCACCAGCTCGCCGAGGGTGAGCTCACCCCCTTCGAAGGTCGCGACCGTCCGGTCGGAGCCGCGCGCGGCGTCGAGGTCGTCGAACGCCTTCCGGACATCCTTCGGCGCCGAGGAGCGGACCGAGAGCTTCCGCGCCGTCGTGAGGCTGTCGATATACATCGAATCGAGCTGCCGCACGGCGAGCGCCTGCGCGGCCTGCCGGAGGCGGTCGCGGACCGCGTCGACCTCGGGCCGCTTGATCAGGTGGTAGCCGAAGGGCGTCTCCACCGGGGTGCTCACCTGACCCGGCGCGAGCGACCAACCGGCGCTGTCGAACGAGGTGACGAACTGCCCCCGCGGCGACGCGGGGAGGAAGCCGTTGTCGCGTGCGCTCTGAGGGTCCTTCGAGAGGCGCGCCGCGAGCTGGCCGAAATCGGCCCCGCGATTGATCTGCGCCAGCGCACTCTCCGCCTGGCCACGCACCGCCGCCCGTTCCTCGGGCGTGGCGGTCTGGGACGCAGGGAAGAGAATGTGCTGGAAGACGCGCACCTCGTTCCCGGCGTAGACACTGTCGACGTCGGCGTCCGTGAGGGCGGCGCGGCGGGAGACGAGCGTGTCGTGCCACCGCTGTTCCCGCACCTCGGCGATGACCGGCCAGAGCGCCTGCGCCACGGCAGTCGAGTCCGAGGGGAGCTTCCCTTCGGCCACCGCCTGGGCGAAGAGGGCGTAATCCACCCACATCGCGGTGACGAGCTGTGCCGCCTCGGTGTTGAGCCGGACGTTCTTGGGGCCGGCAAGGATCTCTCCGAGCCGTTCGGGGGTGAGCGTCATCACGCCCGCTTCGGCCGCGGTATCGGCGTGAGCGGAGAACGCGTCGCGGAAGTCCGAGCATCCCGCGGTCGCGAGCGCTCCTACGATAACCAGCAGTCGGCGCATGCCATCTCCAGTAGAGGGACCGGTCTCGGTGGGGGGATCATCCCGCCACCGTCTTCAACGCCCGCACGAGCGCCGGCACGATCGCCTCGCCTCCCAGGCGCTCGAGCCTGAGCGAGAGGGGGACGGTCCGGCGGACGTCGGCTGCGAGCTGCACATCGTCGAGCGCCGCGGAGAGCGCCGCGAGCCGCGGCGCCGTCCCGGCGCGGAAGGTGAGGCGCGCTTCGTTCTCCCGCACCAGCACGTGCTGGAGGCCCAGCACGGCGCCGACCACGCGAAGCCGCGTCAGGTCGAGCAGCGTCTTCGCCTGGTCGGGGAGGGGACCGAACCGTTCACGCAGTTCCTCGCCAAGCCTGTCAATTTCGCCGGTCGTATCCGCCCGCGCCAGTCGCCGGTACAGATCGAGCTTCGCCTCGTCATCGGCCACGTAGGCCTCCGGGAGGTGGGCGGGCCGGTCCAGCACGACATCCGGCGGCACCGGCGCCACCCCGCCGCCCTGCCCCCGGAGGGCCGTCACCGTCTCCTCGAGCCAGCGCATATAGAGGTCGAAGCCCACCGCATGGGCGTGGCCCGACTGCTCGCTGCCGAGGAGGTTGCCGGCGCCCCGGAGCTCGAGGTCCTTGAGGGCGATCCGGTATCCGGCGCCGAGCTCGGTGTGGTGCTCGAGCACCTTGAGCCGCTCCTCGGCGTCGGGGTCGATCAGGTCGGGAACGAGGAGATAGCAGTACGCCCGCCGGTGGCTCCGCCCGACCCGGCCCCGGAGCTGGTAGAGCTGGGCCAGGCCCATCCGGTGCGCATCGTGCACGATCATCGTGTTGGCGTTGGGCACGTCGAGCCCAGATTCCACGATCATCGTGGTGACGAGGATATCCACCTCACCCGACACGAACCCCTGCATCACCCGCTCGAGCTCCTCCGCCGGGAGCTGGCCATGCGCGACGCCGATCCGCGCGCGGGGCGCGAGCGAGCGCACCCGCGCCGCGATCGTCTCGATGGTCTCGATGCGGTTATGCACCAGGAAGACCTGGCCGCCGCGGTCCAGCTCCCTCGCGAACGCCTCTTCCAGCAGCCCGTCGTCCCACGGCTCGACGAAGGTGAGCACGGGTGACCGGTCCCGCGGCGGGGTCTCGATCAGCGTGAGGTCGCGGAGACCGGCGAGCGAGAGGTGGAGGGTGCGCGGAATCGGCGTGGCGGAGAGCGTCAGCACGTGCACTTCGGCGCGCAGCTCCTTGAGCCGCTCCTTGTGGCGGACGCCGAACCGATGCTCCTCGTCCACCACCAGCAGGCCAAGGTCCTTGAAGACCACGTCCTTCGAGAGGAGCCGGTGCGTGCCGATGATGATGTCGGTCTCGCCGGAGGCGAGCCGCGCGAGCGCCTGCTTCTGCTCCTTCGGGGTGCGGAAGCGGGAGAGCACCTCCACCTTGAGCGGGAAGTCCGCGAGTCGCTCGCCGAAGGTGCGGCCGTGCTGCTCGGCGAGAATCGTGGTGGGAACCAGCACCGCGGCCTGCTTCCCGCCCTGCACCGCCTTGAACGCCGCGCGGACGGCGACCTCGGTCTTTCCGTATCCCACGTCACCGACGAGCAGCCGGTCCATCGGCCGAGGCTGCTCCATGTCCCGCTTGATGCTTTCCGTGGCGGTGCGCTGGTCGGGCGTGTCCTCGTAGAGGAAGCTCGACTCGAGCTCCCGCTGCCAGCGGGTGTCCGGGGGAAAGGCGTATCCCGCCGACACCGAGCGGCGGGCGTACAGGTCGAGCAGCTCGGCGGCCATCTGGCGAATCGCCTGGCGCGTGCGATCGCGTACCTTCGACCAGCTCGTTCCTCCGAGCCGGTGAATGCGCGGGGGCGGCCGGTCGCCGTCGTCCCCGGCGGAGCGGTAACGCTCGAGCTGGTCGAGCCGGTAGAGCGGGACGTTGAGCCGATCGCCTCCCTCGTACTCCACGATCGCTACCTCGAGGGTGCTCTCCCCCACCATGATGGTGTCGATTCCCCGGTAGATCCCGATGCCGTGGTCGAGGTGCACGACGTAGTCGCCGAGTGCCAGCGTTCCCGTCGCCATCCCGGGGGCCGCCTCGCGGTAGCGTCGCGGGCGGCGCAGGCGACGCGCCCGGCGGAAGATCTCGTGGTCGGTGAGCACCCGGAGCGACGGGAGCACGAAGCCGCCATCGAGTGCACCGACGGTGAGCATTGCGCCGGCCGAGCGGCGGCCGTCATCCTCGAGCAGCTCCTCCATGCGCTCGAGCTGCCCCTCGTTGTCGCAGAGGATGAGCGTGGGCGGGTGCCCCGCGAGAAGCGCGCGGAGGCGCGCGAGATCCCGCTCCACGCGCTCGGGCGGGAAGAAGCCCATCTGCAGCTCGGGCCGCTCGTCCCGCACGAAGAGGCGGGGAAACGCCGAGATCCGCGCGCGCCAGCGCTCCGGCTCCTCGAAGATCGCCTCCCGGGCCGGGACTTCCTCGCCGAGCCGGCGCGCGATGTCGAGGTGGTGCGCCGCCTCGTTCCACGCGCGGGCCACTTCGTCGTAATCGGGGCCCGCGGCCTCCTCGATGAGGAGTGCATCGGGGGGGAGGAGGTCGAGGAGCGTGGACCGGGCGGCGGACGCGGCGGGAGCGGCGGAAACGGCGGGAGGGAAATCTGAACCCTCCCGCGCTTCCGCCGTTTCCGCTGC
>DASTYH010000403.1:0-6740 GCA_035765075.1 Gemmatimonadales bacterium | reverse complement strand
GGGCGCTGCAGCGCCCACTCGAACGGGCGCCGGAACGGCGAGGCCGACGCGTCGTCGGTGCCGACCACATAACGATACCGGCGCGAGACGGCGCTCTTCCTCGCGTGAAACCCCGGCGCCATCTCGTGCACCTCGGCGGCCCAGCAGTCCGGAGGGAGCAGGGCGTTGAGCGCACGCCGGAGCTCACGAGCGTGCCACTTTGCCGGCAGCGCGCAACTGACACCGAGGCCTTCGGCGTGAACCCCCGCATCGGTACGGCCTGCCGCCACCGCGGCGATCGGTGCACCCGCGAGCCGTCCGAGGACACGCTCGACCTCGCCCTGAACGGAGCGCCCCGACGCCTGTCGCTGCCAGCCGATGAAGCCCCGGCCGTCGAAGTGCAGGAGCGTCAGGAAGGTGCGGGTCATCGAGGCGAAATCTAGCCGCGCCCGAAGTCCGATTCAAGACGCGCAAAGCATTGTGGCAATTGACAAAAGCCCGCGTCGGCGTGTAGCGTTCCGGCGCTTTCATCCGAATCATCCGGCTTCCGGGCGCGGGAAATGCAAAGCGCCGCCTGCACGGCGGCGCACCAGGGTCACGACGGCGCCGCGCGGCGTGGCGCGGCCGGGGCGTCAGTACTTCCGGATCACGCCCACGACGACGCCCTGGATCAGCACGTCCCGTTCCTGGAATCGCATCGGCTGCATCGCGGCATTGGCGGGCTGCAGCCGGATCCAGCCGCCCGACTCGCGATAGAACTTCTTGACGGTGGCTTCCGAGCCGTTCACGAGCGCGATGACCATCTCCCCATTTTCCGCCGAATCCCGCCCGTGCACCACGACGTAGTCGCCGTCGACGATGTGCTCGTCCACCATGGAGGAGCCCTGGACCCGGAGCGCGAAGTTCGGCCCGCGCCGCGGCAGCATCGCTTCCGGCACCGCGAGCGTTTCCTCGTGCATCAACGATTCGATCGGCATGCCGGCGGCGACGCGCCCGAGGAGGGGAATCTCCGTGGCCGACGACGTGCCGCGCGGGGGGAGTACCTCGATGGAGCGGCTCTCGTTGAATGCGCGACGGATATAGCCCTTGCGCTCGAGGTTGGTGAGGTGCTCGTGGACGGTGGCCAGGGACTGGAAGCCGAACCGCTCCGCAATCTCCTCGAAGCTCGGCGCGTACCCTTCGTCGGCGATGTGGGACTGGAGGAAGGCGAGAATCTCGCTCTGGCGCTTGGTCAGCGGCATCGAGTGGTCCTGTCGAATGGTGGCCGAAGAGAGCCCGAACTATCTTACCCGAAAACGCCCCGAAGGGCAAGATGGGCACCCCGGGAGAGGCACGGAGTCATGGCTGGCAGGTCGGCGGTGGGCGCCCGGCGCCCGCGGAGCGCGTGAGCGTCCCCGACACATCCGGGGCGGTCCTTCCGCCGTCCCAGGTTGCCGAGCTCGTGCAGAGCCTCGTCAAGGCGCTCCGCGCCTTTCAGATGTACCTGCCGAACAACCCCATTTATCAGCGCGCGGTGCAGCACGTGCAGGCCGCGTTCGTTCCCGTCTGGGCCGCCACCGACGAGCTCGTGCTGCGGGTGGCGGAGACCGATTTCGTCTGGGAGGACGAGGTCGTCTACCATCAGCTGAGCAAGTCGGAGAGCCTCGCCTGGATGCTCTACAAGGACGGCCTCCGCGTGCTGACGCGCCGGGCCGGGGTCGAGCACGAGGAAATGGCGCGCCTCCTCGGGGTGATCAACCGCGCGCGCTTTCTCCCCGCCGATGCCCCGGACGACCTGCTCACGCTCCTCTGGGAAGAGGAGTTCCAGTGGATCTCCTACATCTTCGCCGAGCCCTACTCGGACGCCGCCCCCATCGAGGAGCAGGGGGAATCGCGGCCCGAGCTCACGGCGGAGGCCCGCCGCGCGCAGGTGGAGGAGGACGCGCCGCCGAAGGCCAAGGGCATCGTCGATCTCGAGGACTTCGACAGCACCCTGTACTTCCTGGACGAGGCCGAGATCGCCTACATCGTGTCGGCGGTGAAGAACGAGTACACGCGGGATGTGCGCGGCGGCGCCATCGCCGCGCTCTTCGACATCTTCGAGGTCCAGCCGGCGCCGGTGGTGCGCGACGAAGTTCTCGCCATCGTCGAATCGTTCTTCCCGAACCTGCTGAACAGCGGGGAGTTCCGCTCGGTGGCCGCGGTGCTCCGCGAAATGCGGGCCCTCGCCGACCGGGTGGCCGACCTGACGCCGGCGCAGCGCCAGCGGCTCCGCGCGTTCGAGGAGCGGCTGAGCGAGCCGCACATCGTCCGGCAGCTGGTCCAGTCGCTCGACGAGGCCGCGACCCGCCCCGGCGACGAGGACGTGAGCGAGGTGCTCCGCGAGCTCCGCCCGGTGGCGCTCGAGACCATCCTCGCGATGATGCCGCGCCTCTCGTCGGAATCCGTGCGCGGGCTCCTGGAGGCGGCGGCGGACCGGCTGGCCGCGGCGCACACCCCGGAGGTGCTCCGGCTCCTGCGCATCCCGGAGTCGGAAGCGCTCCCCGGGCTCGTCGAGCTGTGTGGCCGCCTCAGACTGCAGGGCGCGGTGCCGGGTCTGGGCGACGCGCTCTCGCACCGGGAGCCCGAGGTGCGCCTGGCGGCCGTCGGATCCCTCGCGGCGATCGGCTCCCCGGGCGCGCTCGCCCACATTGATCGCGCCATCGAGGACGCGGACCGCAACGTGCGGATCGCCGCGGTGCGGGCGGCAGGCGCCCGGGGCTATCGCAACGCGCTCCGGCGGGTGGAGGCGGTGGTGCAGGGGAAGGGGGTCCGCGACATGGATCTCAGCGAGAAGATGGCCTTCTTCGAGGCCTATGGCGCGATCGCGGGCGCCGCCGCGCTGCGCACCCTGGGGGCGATGCTGGAGGGGCGCGGCATGCTCCGGATGAAGGAACCGCCGGAGACCCGGGCATGTGCGGCGCTGGCCCTCGGCCGCATCGGAACGCCGGAGGCGCGGGAGTACCTCGAGCGCGCGCAGGCCGACAAGGAGGTCATCGTCCGCAATGCCGTGAGCCGCGCCCTCCGGGAGGCGACCGGATGACCCAGCCCCTCGACGGCGCGCCCCAGCAGGAAGGACTTCTCCGGTCCGGGGGTCGTGGGCTGCTCCTCACGCTCTACACGGCGATGCGGAGCCTCAAGCTGTATCCGGTCGAGAATGCGACGGTGCAGCGGGCGCTCGACGACCTCGTTCACTCCGCGGAATCGCTCCTGGAGGCGGAGTCCGAGATCGAGGTGCGGCTCTCCGGCGACTTCATCTTCGTGAACGCGACGCGCCTCCGCCTCGAGCTCGACAACTACGCCTCTTTCAGCAACATCCTGGCCACGCTTCGGGCGGTCGACATCGGGGTGCTTCATGTCCGGCGCGAGGTGACGCGCCGGGAGTGGCAGACGTTCCTTTCCGCGCTCATCGCCGTGGCCGACCGCGTGCCGGCCGAGCCGTACGACGAGCTCGTGGAGCGGCTCGCGCGGGCGAGCGTAGCCGGCCTCACGCTCGAGCCGGCGCAGGACACGAGCGAGTCGCTCGACGAGCTGCAGCGGGCCCGCGAGCTGGCCAAGCGGACCTACTCGCACGGCGTGGCGGTGGCGCGCGAGGTGGTCACCAGCGTCCGGATGGGCCGCGCCACCAGCGTCAAGAAGATGAAGCGCGCGGTGCAGATGATCGTGGACCAGGTGCTCAACAACGAAACGTCGCTGATGGGCCTCACCACCATCCGGGACTACGACGAGTATACGTTCCAGCACTCGGTGAACGTCTGCATCTTCTCGGTGGCGCTCGGCAAGAAGCTGGGGCTCTCGAAGATCCAGCTGTACGACCTCGGGATGGCGGCGCTGATGCACGACATCGGCAAGGCCCGGATCCCGGTGGAGATCCTCAACAAGACCGGCGGCCTCGACGACCATGAGTGGCGAGTGATGCAGGCGCATCCCTGGTTCGGGGCCCTGACCCTCTTCAGCCTCCGCGGCTACGATGAGATTCCGTACCGATCGATCCTGGTGGCGCACGAGCACCACATGAAGATCGACCTCACCGGCTATCCGAAGGCGGTCCGGCCGCGGGAGCTCGGGATCTTCTCGCGGATCGTGGCGGTGGCGGATGGATTCGACGCGGCCACCACCCGCCGCAGCTACCAGACCGTCCCCATCGAGCCGGACGAAGTGCTGCGGGAGATGTGGGAGAATCCGCGGCGCGGCTACGATCCGGTGCTCGTCAAGGCGCTCATCAACCTGATCGGCGTCTATCCGGTGGGGACCTGCGTCATTCTCGATTCCTTCGAGGTGGCCATCGTGTCGGCGCCCAATCCGGACGGCACGCAGCTCAACCGACCGATCGTGCGGATCGCCATCGATGCGGACGGCGCCGTCCTCCCGCTTCCGGGCCGCCAGGTCGACCTCGCCGAGCCGGACGGAACGGGCGGCTACCGGCACTCCATCGTCAAGGTGACGAATCCGTCGCGGTACGGGCTCGTCGTCGGCGACTACTTCGTCTGAGCCGCGTGCCGATCTCCGTCCCTGCGCTGGTGCGCGGCTATGCCCAGGTCCTCCGGTTCGGCGGCATCGCCTTCGGACTGCTCGCGGTGGCGCTCGATCGCCGGTGGCTCGATGCGCCCGTAGCCACGGCGCTCCTGGTCGCGGCCGTCGTGATCCTCCGGGCAGCCCCCATCCGGCTGAGCAAGTACTCGTATCTCACGCAGACGGGCCTTGCGGCGCTCGCCGGTGCGGTCCTGGTGGGCCCGGCGCCCGTGATCGTGGCACTCCTCGTGGGGGTGCCGCTCACCGATTCCGTGCTGCTCCGCCGCGAGCTCTGGATCGCGACGGTCAATGCCGGTCGCGAGGTCCTGGGGTTTGCCGCCGCGTTCGGGATCTACGCCATGGTGCTCGACCGGAGCGGGGATCCCGGCCTCACGATCGAGTTCCTGCCCGCGGCCTTCACGCTCGCCGCCGCGTACTTCCTCATCAGTCGCGCGCTCTTCTACTTCACGCTCCTCGTCCGGGGCGGGCTCGAGCCGATCGAACAGGTGCTCATCCTCCGCTGGGAGATCGTGTCGTATCTCGTCACGATCATCGGCGTCTCGGTGGTCGTGGCCGCGGTGCAGGCGCTCGAGCCGGTCGGCTGGGTGGCGGTGCTCCTCCTGATGGGCGTGCTTGGCGTCCTGACGCGCCGGATCCTCGAGGATGCGATCGCCGCGGAGGACCTGAACAAGGTCCACCTCATGGAGACGGCGCTCACCGGGAACATCACCCTGCAGATGTCGCTGGAGCAGATCGAGCGGCTCGCGTACCGGCTCCTCGAGTGGGGAGACTTCCGCATCTACCGGCGGGACGGCGTCGGCGCGTCGCTCGTCTACCGCGGGTCGGCGGGCCGGCCGCGCCGTTCGATTCCTTCGCCGGAGCTCGTGCCCATCCGGGACTCGGTCCTCGCCAGCGGCTCGACCCTCGTGATCCCCTCGATGCGCGCCGACGCCCGGATCCGGCAGCCGGATCCCGACGTCCAGTCACTCGTGATCCACCCGCTCCGGCTGGGAGACGAGATCCTGGGCACGGTCGAGGTCGACCATTACCGGCGCAACGTCTATCACGACAAGGACGTGGCCGCGCTCGCCACGATCGGGGCGCAGATCGCCACCGCGATCCACATCGCCGAGCTTCGGCGGCCGCTGCTCGGCACGGTGGAGCTCATCGGCACCCAGGTCGCGGGACTCGCGCGGGCCACCGAATCGCTCCGGACCTCGGGCGCGGCGCTGACGTCGGTGTCGCGCGCGGTCGGCGGGAGCCTGGCCGAGCAGGAGGCGTTCGTCCGCGACGGTCTCGATACGACGGCGTCGCTCGCGGAGGTCGCGGCGGAGATGGCGGCGGCGGGCTCGCGGGCAGCGGAGGCGAGCGGCCGCGCGGCCGAGACCGCGGCGCACAACCGCACCGTGGTCGCGGAGGCGATCCGCCGCCTCGTCCAGCTCAAGGGATTCGTCGCCGACAGCTCGCGCCAGGTGCAGGAGCTGGGCGAGGTGAGCCAGCGGATCACCGGCTTCATCGGCACGATCCGGGAGATCGCGGACCTGACGAACCTCATCGCGCTGAACGCCGCGATCGAGGCGGCCCGCGCCGGCCGGGAGGGAAAGGGTTTTGCGGTGGTGGCCGACGAGATCCGGGACCTCGCCGCCCAGTCGCTCCATGCGGCCCGCGAGGCGGGGGCGCTCCTGGCGGCGGTATCCGGACAGGTGGCGATCGTCAGCGGACAGATGCGGGTGGGAGAGACCGTCGTGGCGGACGTCGAAGAGGTGAGCGGCGCCGCGGCCGCGGCGTTCGACGCGATCGTCGGCGCCACCGACGAGGCGGGGGATCACGCGCGCCGGGTCGCCGGGATGGCGGAGCAGCAGGAGCTCGCCTTCCGGAGCCTGACCGAGCGGATCCAGCGGGTAGCCGCCGCCTCGGCCCGGATGGGCGAGGACACGCGCATGCTCTCGACGCAGGCGGAGGACGCGGCGCGCGGACAGGGGGAGCTCGAGGCTGCGATCCGCGAGCTGGGCGACGTGGCGGCCGAGCTGCAGATGCTCGCCCGGCATTTCGCCGCCGAGCGATAGCGGTGGCCCGCGCGTACATCGCGCTGGGCAGCAACCTCGGTGATCGTGCGGCGCACCTCGCTTCGGCGCGCGAAGGCCTCGCGCGGCTCCCGGGGACGCGCGTAATCCGCGTGAGCAGCGTCGAGGAGACCGAGCCGCTCGGGGGGATGGACCAGCCCGCCTATC
>DASTYH010000402.1:0-5198 GCA_035765075.1 Gemmatimonadales bacterium | reverse complement strand
CGCTCCGCCTCAAGGCCGGTGTGGCCGAGAACGCCGCTCCGCCGCAGATGCAGTTCCGGCTCGGCGGCATGCAGACGGTGCGCGGGTTCGAGTACGGCACGCTCATGGCGCCGGCCTTCTGGGCGGCACAGCTCGACGTGTCACCGCTGAAGGGCACGATCCGCCCTGTGCTCTTCATCGATGCGGGCCAGGCCGCGCCGCTCGACGGGCTCTTCGAGTCCGAGGCGCTGGCGGGTGGCGGGATCGGTGTTTCGGTCTACAGCCCGCTGCTCCGCACCACTCTCATCCGGATGGACCTGAGCCATCCGATCTCGCCGGATGAAGGGGGCAAGTGGCGCTTCGATCTCGTCTTCTCGCCGGTGCGATGACCTCCCGTCCCGCGCTCCTGCTGGCGATCGCCGCCCTTTCCGGGTGCGAGACGGGACCCAGGGTCGAAGTTGCCTGGACCGGTGCGGACACCGGCCATGCCGTGCTGCCGGCCACCGCCCGACGCTGCGGGGCGGGACCGGTCGAGCTTCTCGCCACCTCCGGTGATACCGGGATCGGGATCACCCTGTACGGCGAAGTCCCGTTGGCGACCGGGACCTATGCGATCGCCGATCCGAATCAGGCGGCGAGCGCTCCTCCCGCCGCGGCGCTTGCCGCGCGGTGGATCGATTCGATCGAGGTGATGGGCTTCCGCTCGCTGGACGGCTCGCTCGAGCTCGGCGCCGCGGATCCGCTCGAGGGGAGCTTCACCGTGCGGGCCTCGCGCTGGAGCGGGGGGAGCGGCGAGGTGACCCTCACGGGGTCGATCCACGACGTGGGCGTGGGCCCCTGCCCGCCCAAGGGCGGCGCGAAGTGAGCCGCTGAGCGGTTAGATTCCGGGATGGCCGATACCACCTATTTCCGCCGCGGCTTCGGGCTCAAGTCCGCCATCGAAGGCCAGCTCTCGGCGGATTATCACAGCGGCATCGTGGACGCGCTCCGGGCGGGGGATTTCCGGCTGCACGCCGGCCCCCTGACCTTCCGGCTCGCCCGGGAATTCGGCTTCTGTTACGGCGTGGACCGGGCAGTGGACTATGCGTACGAGTCCCGCGCCAAGTTTCCCGACAAGCGGATCTTCCTGGTCGGCGAGATCATCCATAACCCGCACGTCAACGCCAAGCTTCGCGCGATGGGGATCGAGATCCTGGCGCACGATCCCGAGCGCGACTTCGATTTCTCCGCAATCACCCCCGGCGACGTCGTCATCCTCCCCGCCTTCGGCGTGACCGTGCGCGACTTCGAGCGCCTCCGCGCGCTCGGCTGCGTGCTCGTGGACACCACCTGCGGCTCGGTACTCAACGTCTGGAAGCGGGTCGAGAGCTACGCGCGCGACGGCTTCACCGCCGTCATCCACGGCAAGCACTGGCACGAGGAGACCAAGGCCACCGCGAGCCAGGCCAACCGGCACCCCGGAGGGAAGTACCTCGTTGTGCTCGACATGGCCGAGGCGCGACCGGTCCTCGACTTCATCGAGCGGGGTGGGGACGCCGGAGCGCTCGAGGAGCGGTTCCGCAAGGCGATCTCGCCGGGCTTCGACTTCAGCACCGACCTCCGGAAGGTCGGGATCGCCAACCAGACGACGATGCTCTCGGGCGAGTCGCTCGCCATCGCGGCGGAATTCGGCCGCAGCATGGCGCGGCGCTACGGCGAGGAGCACCTCGCGGAGCACTTCCGCAGCTTCGACACGATCTGCTCGGCGACGCAGGAGCGCCAGGACGCCATCCGTGAGCTGCTCCGGGAACCGCCGGACGTGATGCTCGTGATCGGCGGGTACAACTCGAGCAACACCTGTCACCTCGCGGAGCTGTCCGAATCGCTCGGCGTCCGGACCTATCACATCGAGGATGCGGACTGCATCGATCCCGTGGCCGGGACGATCCGGTATCAACCCGTCGGAGCGAAGGGCGAGCGGACCGATGCGGCCTGGCTCGGCGCGGCGCGGGATTTCGGGATCACCGCGGGTGCCTCGACCCCCAACAACAAGATCGGCGAGACGGTGGCGGCGGTCGCGGCGAGCGCGGGCGCGGCGGACGCCCTCGCCGCGACGATCCGGGGCGGCTGAGTCTCCGCGCCACGCGACTCGCCGCGCATCCTCTTCCGCTCACCGCTCACCCTTCCCGCTCGTGCCCTTCCGCCAGATCACCGTCTCCGGCTTCCCGGCCATCGCGCTCCGCGCGGGGGAGGTGGAGGTCGTCGCGATACCTTCGCTCGGACTCAAGCTGAGCCACCTGCGGCGCGGCGGCGGACGGGAATGGCTCTGGCGCAACGAGCAGATCCCGTACGCGACGCCGACGGCCGGCGCCTCATATGTGGAGACGGCGGACAGCGGCGGATGGGACGAGTGCTTTCCCACCGTCGGGCCGTCGCCGGTACCCGGGGCACCGGGCGCCGCTCCGCTTCCGGATCACGGCGAGCTGTGGAGCGCACCGTGGGAAAGCTCCGTCTACGAGCGGAACGGCGCGGTGACGCTCTCCGGTCGAGTCAGGGCGGCACGCTTTCCCTGCGAGCTCGTCCGCGAGGTCTCCCTCGACCCCGATGCGCCGGTGGTGCGGTTCCGCTATTCGCTGCGCCATCGGGGCGTGGAGCGGTTTCCGTGGATCTGGTCGCCCCATCCGCTGCTCAATGTCCAGCCGGGAAGTCTGCTCGAGCTTCCGGGGGTCACGCAGGCCCGCATCGACGTCGCGCACGGACGGCCCGATATCGAGCCGGACGACGTGCTCTCGTGGCCCGGCGCGGTCGGAGGGTCCGCCGACCGGTTCGAGTTTCCGGGGATGACGGGGAAGGGATGGGCGGTCAAGCTCTTTGCCGATTCGGCGTCGAACCGGGCCGCGGTGCTGACCGATCCCCGGCGGGGAGAGCGGCTCGAATTCCGCGTGGATCGAAGCACGGTTCCGCAGATCGGGATCTGGATCAACTGTGGCGGATGGGCGCCCGCGGGGAAGTCGCCGTACTACAATCTTGCCGTCGAGCCCTGCATCGGTGCGCCGGACCGGCTGGACCGTGCCGTGGCATGGGGCCTGGCACAGTCGCTTCATCCGGGAGAAACGCGGACCTGGACCCTCGAGGTGTGGCTGCTCGAGGAGGGAGAGGCGGGCTGATTCACCATCGCCTGTGCACGCCGACGCCGGCAGTTCGTCCCCTGACCATTCGCCCCTCCGCCTCTCTCCGGGATTTCCTGCCGGGAGGATCCATGCTCGCATATGCGCCCGTCCTCCTTGCCGGCTTCCTCATTTCCGGTTGCACGCCCCTCGGCATCTGGGTCTACGAGGAGCCGACCGTCGAGGTCTTCGACCTCGCGGTAGACGACTCGCAGGAGGCCGACTATCCGATCCGGATCTCGCTCCAGGTCTCCAATCCGAACGACTTCGAGGTGCGCCTCGAGCAGGTCGAAGTGGCGGTGGAGCTCAATGGCGCGTCGGTCGTGGACCGCGAAGTCTCGACGGCGGCGCTCTTCGTGCCGGGAGATCGGCAGACGGTGGTCGTGGCCGTCGCGTGGCGGGATGTCGGATCATCCCTCCGGCCCGATTCGTTCGGCAGCGGCACGCATCGATACGCCGTGAGCGGCCATGCGGTGCTGCAGACGCCGATCGGCCAGCGTCGGATTCGCTTCGAGCGCACCGGCACCGGTGAGTTGCGGGCCGGCACGACATAGCCGCGATGCGCGCCATCGTGAGCGACGGTAAGGATCGAGGCACCCTCCGGCTCACGGACCGCCCCGATCCGGAGCCTGCCGACGATCAGATCCGGGTACGGGTCGTGGCAAGTGCGGTGAACCGCGCCGACATCCTGCAGGTGCGCGGGCGGTACGCGGCCCCCGCCGGATGGCCGGCGGACATTCCCGGTCTCGAGTATGCCGGAATCGTCGAGGCGATCGGTCGGCGGGTGACGCGCTGGGCGCCCGGCGATCGCGTCATGGGACTGGTGGGGGGCGGCGGCTACGCCGAGCGGGTGGTGGTGCACGAGCGCGAGGCGCTGCCGATTCCGGGGCGGATCGGGACCGATCAGGCCGCCGCGCTGCCGGAATCGTTTCTCACCGCGTTCGATGCGCTCGTGGTCCGCGCACGCGTGGCGCCCGGTGAGCGGGTCCTCGTGCATGCGGCGGGAAGCGGGCTTGGAACGGCCGCCATCCAGGTGGCGCGGGCGCTCGGCGCCACGGTGATCGGCACGTCGCGGAGCCCGGCCAAGCTCGAGCCCGCACGGGCGCTCGGGCTCGAGGATGCGATCGACTCGAGCGGCGGCGCATTCGCGTCGAAGGTGGGGGAGCCGGTGGACGTCATCCTGGACGTGATCGGCGCGCCTGCGTGGGAGGAGAATCTCCGCGCGCTTGCGCCGCGGGGGCGGCTCGTGCTCCTCGGCTTCCTCGGCGGGAGCCGGGGCGCGCTCGATCTCGAGCCGGTGCTCCGCAAGCGGATCGAGGTCATCGGGACGGTGATGCGGGGGCGGGGCCTCGAGGAGCGGATCGCGCTCGCGGAGCGGGCGGAACGCGAGCTCCTCCCGTTGCTCGCCGATGGCGCGCTCCGCCCGGTGATCGCGGGCGAGTACCGCATGGAAGAGGCGGCGGAGGCGCACCGCCGGATGGAGGAGGGCGACGTCTTCGGAAAGCTGATCCTACGCTGGTAGCGCCGTCGCCGACTCCGGCGCCAGGAGGTCGCCGATACGGGCAAAGGCCTCCGCGGGCGTCTCGCACCACGCCACCCGTCCCACTCCCCGCGTCCACGTCTCGTAGACCGCTCGCACCTTTCCGTAGCTGTTGTCGAGGACGCAGTGCGGAATCCCCGCCATCAGGCTGAGGATGTGCGCGTGCAGCCGGTCGGTGATGACGCCCCGGCCGCGGCTCAGCAGCGCCGAGCCGCGCGCGAGCCGCCCGCGCGCAAGCCGCTCGTAGAGAATGCCGGCGCGCCCACCGAGGGCCTCGAGTGCGCGCGGCCGCTCGTGCAGCCACCCGACGAGCCGGCGATCGAGGCTCGGCGGCTCGGCGAGCCAGTCGAGCCGTTCGACGCCCGCCGGCGCCTCCACACTGCTCCCGCCGCTCTCCTGATCCTCGCGACGCAGCCAGACGATCCCGTCGTGCACCGGCCGCCCCCGCGGGAGCGGCGGGAGCCGGAGCGCCATGTCGGGACAGAGTCCGGAGGGGGCATCGAACTGGCGCGCGAGCTCGAGCGAGCGATGGG
>DASTYH010000401.1:0-2006 GCA_035765075.1 Gemmatimonadales bacterium | reverse complement strand
GCGAGGAGGTCGCGGCCATCCGTGCCGCGCTGCCCAGCCTGCGGGCGACGGTCGGGATCCCCTATCTCGGCGACGGCCTCCCCGACGCGACGAGCTGGGCCGAGCTGCAGGCGGAGCCCGCGGAGCTGCGCTTCGAGCAGGTCGCCTTCGACCACCCGCTCTACATCCTCTACAGCTCGGGCACCACCGGGCTTCCCAAGCCGATCGTCCACCGCCATGGCGGAATCCTCCTCGAGCACCTGAAGATCCACGCCCTGCACCACGACCTCGGCCCCGCCGACCGCTTCTTCTGGTTCACCACCACCGGCTGGATGATGTGGAACTACCTGGTCAGCGGCCTCCTGGTGGACGCGTCGCTGGTCCTCTTCGACGGCTCACCCGCCCATCCGGACCTCTCCGCCCTCTGGCGGCTCGCCGAAGAGACCGGGATCACCTATTTCGGCACCAGCGCCCCCTACCTGATGAGCTGCCGCAAGGAGGGGCTGCGCCCCGGCGAGCGGTTCGACCTCTCCCGGCTGCGCGGCATCGGCTCGACCGGCGCCCCGCTGCCGGCGGAGGGCTTCCGCTGGGTCTACGACGCCATCGGCGCATCGGTCCATCTGCAGTCCGTCTCCGGCGGGACCGATGTCTGCACGGCCTTCGTCGGCGCCTCGCCGCTCGTCCCGGTCTGGGCCGGCGAGATCAGCTGCCGTCACCTCGGCTGCCGCGTGGAGGCGTTCAGCGCGGATGGTGTGCCGCTCATCGGGGAGCAGGGGGAGCTGGTGATCACCGCCCCGATGCCCTCGATGCCGGTCGGCTTCTGGAATGACCCCGGCGGGGCGCGGTTCCGCGAGGCGTACTTCAGCGACTTCCCCGGCGTCTGGCGCCACGGCGACTGGGTGACGATCACCGAGCGCGGCTCGTGCATCATCAGCGGTCGCTCCGACGCCACGCTCAACAGGGGCGGGGTGCGCGTCGGCACGGCGGAGCTGTACGCGGTGGTCGAGGCGTTCCCCGAGGTGGCCGACTCGGTCGTGGTCCACCTCGCCGACCCCGCCGACGAGCTGCTCCTCTTCGTCTCCCTCGCCCCAGGCGCCTCCCTCACCGACGAGCTGCGCGCGCGCCTCGTCGCCGCGCTCCGCTCGCAGCTCTCACCGCGCCACGTGCCGGATCGCATCCTGGCGGTCCCCGGCGTGCCGCGCACCCTTTCGGGAAAGAAGCTCGAGGTTCCGCTGAAGCGGATCCTCACCGGCACCCCGCCGGAGGTCGCCTGCGCGCGCGGCTCGCTCGCGAATCCGGAGGCGCTCGACGCCTTCGTGGCCCTCGCCGCCGACCGTACCCGCGACCGCGCCCGCCCCGGCTCCGGGCGCGGCTCCCGGCGCGGCTCCACGCGCGAATAGAACCGCCAGTTCTACAACCGGGGCCGAACCCACTTTCAGGCATCGGTCTATGAACCGCCAGTTCTGCTCCGGCTCTTGAACCGCGGTTCGGACCTTGTTGCAGAAGTCGCACTTCTGCCGCGCACGTTGCCAGCCGTGGCAACGCTGCTGACGAACAGGATCCCGTCGCCGCCGATCGGGCGTCCCGTCCTGATCGCGCGCCAGATCCGCCGAGCGGGCGTCGGAAACGAGCGCGTGAGTAGCCCCCGGTTGTCGGCGATCAGCCGGTGCGTCGTGTCCGTGGCCGGGAGTGCGATCACCAACCGGACCGGACGCGCTTCGATCTCCGCCCGGGATGCGCGCTTCCGCTCGGCGGCTCGGAGCTGCGCCTGCAGGTCAACGATCCGGCGCTCGATCTCGACAGCCACCACCTCGTCTGCTCGGTCCAAGACGAGGTCGTGCGCTCGACCATCACCGACGGCAACCTCGAGCCGGGCGCGCCAGGAGGCATCGGCCGCGCGGACGATCGCGTCCGCGATTCGTACCTGACCCGCGTCGCGCAGGGAGACGCCGTCCGCCGGATAGAGCCTCACCGTGAGGTCGTGCCCGCACGCCGCGGCGATCCTGCACAGCGCGTCTAGGCTTCCC
>DASTYH010000400.1:0-4201 GCA_035765075.1 Gemmatimonadales bacterium | reverse complement strand
GTGGGGGGACTGGATGTCGTCGTGCTGGGCCTCAACCGGGAGGCGATGGCCCGGATGCGGGGCGAGGTCCGGCTCGAGATCGTGCCCGGAGCGACCCACCTCTTCGAGGAGCCCGGCACGCTGGAAACGGTCGCGCATCTTGCCCGCGACTGGTTCGCCGGTCATCTGGGCCCGGCGCCGGCCGCCAGGTAGGGCGGCCGGCAGCAGTCCCGCCTCAGAATCCTGTCGGGTACGTCTCGGGGAGCTCGCCCGCCTCCCATTCGGCGGTGCGCTCGAGCGGCTCGACGGCGCGGGTGTGATCGTAGTGCAGCACGACGTCGAACTGCTTCGGCAGCGAGGCCCTGAAGTAATGGCTCTCTCGCTCCGTCTCGGGTCGGTAGATCACCCCGATGGCGCGCTCGAGCCGCGGCCGTGCCAGGGCGGCGGCGACCGCCGGCTCGCTCAGGTCGAGCGCCAGGTTGCTCCCTCCGCCCAGCGCGTGAAGGAGCCCCTCGTAGCTGTCCTCCCGGCCCGGGCGAACCCGCTTCCGCTCGGCCGCCCCACCCCAGTCCGTGGCGGCGGTCACCGTCCCGTCGTACGTCGTGAAGCCGATCAGCAGCGCCTCGTCGCCGTGCTGCTGCCGCACGAGCTGGCCCACGTTGAGCTCCCCGCGGTGGGCCATCTCCGTCGCGCGCGCATCGCCCAGATGGGAATTGTGGGCCCACACCGCGATCGTGCCCCGCCGCCCGCGCGAGGCCAGCAGCGACGCCAGTGCCTCGAGCGTTTCCGCCATGTGGCGGTCCCGCAGGTTCCAGGATGAGGCCCGTCCCCCGAACATCGCGCGATAGTACCGCTCGGCATTGAGGACGAGCCGCGCGTTCTGCTCGGCGAAGAAGAGCTCATCGGGCTCCTGACGCCCGTCGCGCGAGGCGAGCTCGGCGGCGTTCCGCTGCATCTCCTGAAGCTGGTCCAGCACCGCCCGCTCGCACGATTCCGACATCCCGAACCGGGCGGCATAGCCGTAGGCCTGCGGATCGTCGCCGAACTGCTCGAAGCAGCCGTAGCGCGACCGCGCCCGTCCTGCCGCCTCCGGGTCCACCTTGTCGAGGTAGGCGAGCACCGCTTCCATCGAAGCGTGCAGGCTGTAGAGGTCGAGCCCGTAGAAACCCACCCGTTCGGCGGCGGGAAGGGCCTCGTTGTGGGCCCGGAGCCAGCCGACGAAGTCGAGGACATCGGCATTGCGCCACATCCACTGGGGAAAGCGCCGGAAGCCTGCGAGCGCCTCGCCCGCATCCCGGGCACTTCCGAGCCCCCGCACGTAGCGGTTGATCTCGTAGGCGTCGGGCCAGTCCGCCTCCACCGCGACGGCGGTGCAGCCGTGCTCCCGTATCAGTTCCTTCGTCAGCTCCGCGCGGATCCGGTAGAACTCGTGGGTGCCGTGGGAGGCCTCGCCGATGAGCACGAACGGCTTGCGGTGCGCGCGCTCGAGGACCGAGATGAAATCATCGGGCCCTCCGGTGAGCTCGGTCGACGCCTCGCGGAGTGTATCGCTCAGGGCATGCTCGGTTGCCATCATATCCTCCCCTGGCGCCCTCCCGGAGCCGGCTCCCGCCGCACGACGCGCTGGTTCCGGACCAGGAATCGGGCATCGAACCGGATCGGAAGAGGGTCGCCGCTCAGCGGGTGCCCGGGGCTGCCGGGCCGCTGCGCATGAATGTGCAGGTGCGGTTCGCTGGAATTGCCACTGTTTCCCACGTTGCCGATGATCTCCCCCGTCTCGACATCCTGCCCCGCGGCGACGCGCACGCTCCCGCGCCGCAGATGGCCCATCACGATCCAGATCCCGTTGCAGTCGAGGATTATATGGTTTCCGGCGAGGTGCTCCCGGTCCCGTTCCGGGATCGGGAGATCGGGGAGACCATCTTCGGCGAGCACGATGCTTCCGCTGCAGGGGGCGTGGACGGGGTCGCCGAAGGTGGCGTACGCCTCGGGGGCACGGGGCAGGAGCCCCCGGGCGCGGAAACCGGCCGTTCCGAGCCGCACGAGGTCCACCCCGTGGCTCTGGCCGCGCCACGGCCGGTAGCTGGGGTCGTCCCCCAGCGTCACTGCGTGCGCGCTCACCAGCTGGTTTCCTCCGCCGCTCACCACCAGGTAGGTGCCGTTCCGGAGCGGGAACGAGACCTCGACGGACGTGTCCGGCGCGAGCCGGCCGAGAAGGGCGTACACGATGAGCGCGCCGCTCCCGGCGATGAGGACCGCCAGGAGCGCGGCGCCGAGCCACGCCGGGGCGCCGCGCGGCCAGCGCGGGAGGGCCAGCATGTGCCGCCAGGTGGCGACGATGGTGACGGCGAGCAGCGCGGCGTAGACCAGAAAGAGATACCAGGGAAGGACGAGCCAGAGGCCGGCGAGCGCGATGCAGGCGATCCACGCCCACGCGAGCGCGATCGTGAGCCACCAGTGGAGGCGGTAGGGATGGTGGCCGAAGGCGACCCAGCCAAGGAGCGCGAGCGGCAGCACGAGCTGGGCGATGAGCGGAACCACCACGACGGGAATCATGCGCTCCCCCGGGACACTGCGGGCTCGGGACCTCCGATCGGCGCGCCGGTGGCGGGCGGGACGGGCACCGCCGACCCCGCCGGCTCGCGTCCGCTCCGGAGTGCGTGCACGATGACGGCCACGTCGATCAGCTCCTGGATCACCGCACCCACGGTCGGCGGGATGGCGCCGGCAGCGGCGAAGAGCATCGCGATACCACTGAGGCCGAGCCCCGCCCAGATGCTCTCCCGGGCAATCCGAAGGGTCCGCCGGCTGATCTCGATCGCCGCCGGGAGGAGCCGGAGGTCATCGGCGAGGAGGACGATGTCGGCTGCCTCCGCGCTGATCGCCGCCTCCCGCGATGCGATGGCCACGCCGACCGTGGCGGCGCTGAGCGCGGGCGCGTCGTTGGTCCCGTCGCCCATCATGACGACGCGATGCCCTTCAGCACGGAGCCGGCGGACAACGGCGACCTTGTCCTCCGCGAGGAGATCGCCGCGGTAGTCCGCGATCCCGAGCGAGCGCGCCACCGCCTCGACGTTGGCCGTGGCGTCGCCCGACAGCAGAATCGTGTGCCACAGCCCGAGTCGGCCCAGGGCCGCGAGCACCTCCGGGGCCTCCTCGCGGATCGCATCCTCGTACTCCACGATCGCCGCGGCCCGTCCGTCGATGGCGACCCAGGCCGCCAGCCCGACGTCGCCGGGCGCAATCGCGGAGAAATCCGCCTCGGGTGCGAGCTCCGCGAGGTAGCTGCGCGCTCCGACGACCACGACGTGGCCGTCGACCTGCCCGCGAATTCCGCGCCCCGGATGCTCGATGGCCTCCGGTGCAGAGGGCACCGGGGTTCCGCCCCGCTCCGCCTCTTCGACGAGTGAGCGCGCGAGAAGGTGCGACGAATTGTGCTCCACCGCGCCTGCGAGCCGGAGCACCCGCTCGCGGGTGAAGGGATCGGCCACGACGACCCGCGCCACCCGGGGCCGGCCGATCGTGAGGGTGCCGGTCTTGTCGAAGACGGCGGCCTCCACCTGGCCGATCTGCTCGAGGGCCGTCCCGTTTCGCATCACGATCCGGCGGCGGGCGGCGCGATTGATGCCCCCGATGATCGCCACCGGCGCGGCGAGAATGAGCGGGCAGGGAGTGGCGACGACGAGGACGGAGAGTACGCGGAGCGAATCGCCCGAGGCCGCATAGGCGGCGGCGGCTACGACGAGCGTGAGCGGGGTGAACCAGACTGCGTAGCGATCGGCCATCCGCTGGAGCGGCGCCTGGCTCGCCTGCGCGCTCCTGACGAGCTCGACGATGCGGGCGTACTGGCTCTCCGCGGCGGGGGCGGAGGCGCGGAGCACGAGGGGCGCTTCCTGATTGTAGCTGCCGCTCAGGATGTGCGCGAGCGGCCCCACCTTCCGCGGGATCGGCTCGCCGCTGATGCTCGCCGTATCGAGATGGGAGGTTCCCTCGAGCACCTCGGCATCGCAGGGAATCATCTCGCCGGGCCGCACCAGCAGCCGATCGCCGGCGGCGATGGTCTCCACCGGCACGTCTTCGACGCCCGCCTCCCCGAAGCGGTGGGCCAGACGCGGCGCGGCGGCCTCGAGATCCCGGACCGCGCGGGACGCCCGACCCTGCGCGTACTCCTCGAGCAGCTCGCCACCCGACTGCATCAGCACGACCACGAGCCCCGCGAGCG
>DASTYH010000399.1:0-2246 GCA_035765075.1 Gemmatimonadales bacterium | reverse complement strand
ACTTGCAAATCGGGAGTGAAGCGCACGGCAATTGCCTGTTCCGATGGGGGCGACCTGTTCCTGTCGGGGGGGCGAATGCGATTCGAAGGCGTGGTGGCGGGAGCTCTGGGGTCGAGCCTGCTTCTGGCGGCCCCCGCAACTGCTCAGGCCCAGGTCTCGCTGCGCGCCGCGGCCCGGGTCATCGACACGAGGGTCCCTGAGCGCGCGCTCGCATCGGCCGGCCGGCTGGCGAGCCAGCGCTCGCCGGATCCGGAGAGCGACGGAACCCCAGCCTCCCCGCCAGTGGTGCGCCGCCGTGACCTCGCCGGGGCCGCGGTCTTTCTCGACGACGGCTCCCGCCCGGGCGCCGGAAACGGTCCCGACACGTCGTCCGTGATCATCGTGTACTGGTGATCCGGTCACCCTCTCGCATTCGCGAGAGCCGGTAGTTCCCGCCGTTCATTCCCGCACTCTGCGAGATGCTTTTCCATCTCCCGCCCGGCCGATCGAGCGGCCCGATCGGGATCGCGCCGGCGCGGGGCTCGAGTCACGCGCGCAAGCCGAAGTATTCCAGGCGTTTACCCTCCCGCCGAACCTCCCTCCCCTCACATCCGCACCACCGCGCTCCGATTGTCACACCTCTTGCGGACCGGAAGGGGCCGCCGTGCGCCCTCCTGGCGCCGGCACTCCGCGCTCGGCACGGACTCGATCCCCGGGCGCACACTGATCCGTAACTCTCCGGGCCCTGCCTGGTAGGGGAGGTCCGCTTGCACGAGCTCGTCCCGAGATGCTGTCACGCAGGCGGCCGCCACCCGGCGGCCGCGGGCCGGAGGCCTGCGTGAGCTCTTCAGTGCCCGAGCCGCGATTCCCCGATGCGCGCTTCCTCGTGGTGGATGACGACGACGCCATGGTGCGCGCCCTCGTCCGGATCCTGAAATCGGCGGGCTACGTCGCCATCCGGAGCACGACGGACGGCACGAGCGTGCCCGAGCTCTTCCGCGCGTGGGAGCCCGACCTCGTGCTGCTCGACCTGCACATGCCCGCGCGCGATGGCGTCGCGGTGCTCGAGGACCTCCGCGCGGTCAACGGCCCCCAGAACTACCTCCCCGTCCTGATCCTCACCGGCGATCCCTCCCTTGCCGTCCGCCAGCGCGCCCTGGCCGCGGGCGCGACGGACTTCGTGACGAAGCCCTTCGACGTCCACGAGCTGCTGCTCCGGATCCGGAACCTGCTGGAGGCACGGTATCTCCACCGCGAAAATGCGGCGCACAACCAGCTGCTCGAGGCCCGCGTCGCCGAGCGCACGGCCGAGCTCGACGACGCCTATCTCGATACCCTCGAGCGCCTCGCGATGGCGGCGGAGTTCCGGGACGACGAGACCGGCCGGCACACGGAACGGGTGGGCGAGGCCGCGGCGGTGCTCGCCCATGCGCTGGGGCTCCCGGAGACCGATGTGTTCTACATTCGCCGGGCGGCGCCGCTGCACGATGTCGGAAAGATCGGGATCCCCGACGCGATCCTCCGGAAGCCGGGGCCGCTCACGGAGGCGGAGTGGCGGCTGATGCGGGAGCACACGACCATCGGGGCGCGGATTCTCTCGCGGGGACGCTCACCGGTGATCCGGCTGGCGGAGGAGATCGCGCTGTACCATCACGAGCACTGGAACGGGCTCGGCTATCCGAACGGGCTGGCCGGTGAGCGGATCCCGCTCGTCGGGCGCCTGGTGATGGTGGCCGATGTCTTCGATGCGCTCCTCTCGGACCGGTCGTACCGGAGCGCGTGGCCGGTCGAGCAGGTGCTGCAGTACATCCATGACCATGCGGGCCGGCGCTTCGATCCGCGCATCGCCCGGCTCTGTGACCTGCCCGAGGTCCGTCGCGCGCTGCTCGCTATCCGCTCGCCGGAGCGGCGCTCGCTCGCCGGCACGGGTCTCTCCAGCGCCGGCTGAGCAGAGCGCGGCTCATCCCGCCTCCGCCCTCGCCGCCACCAGCTCGCCCAGCGCGGCGGCGAGTGCCGCCGGCGTGAACGGCTTCTGCAGGAATGCCTCGTCCCGTCCGAGCAGCCCCCGCTGGATGAGCTCTTCGCTGGTATAGCCACTCATGAAGAAGATCGGTGTTCCCGGCCAGCGGCGGCGCACCTGCTCGGCGAGCTCGCGCCCGCCCATGCCGGGCATGACCACATCGGAGACGACCGCCACCCCCCCGGATCCGAGGCGTTCGAGATGCTCGAGCGCCTCGCGTCCATCGGCGGCCCGCTCGACCTCGTAG
>DASTYH010000398.1:0-4125 GCA_035765075.1 Gemmatimonadales bacterium | reverse complement strand
GGGGGGACGATCCCCGCCTCCTCTTCGCCCCCACGGAGCGATCCCTGCCGAGCGCCTCGCTCCAATGGAGCGACTACGTCCTCCACGACCCGGAACGGCTCCTCTTCATCCTCAACCGCCTGAGCGGGACGGTGAGCGCTGCGCTCCGCGCCGAGGGCCAGGGCGCCGACCGCCTGGTGCTCGTCTTCACCCTCGCCGGCGGCGGCACGGCGGAGTACCCGGTGGAGCCCTCGCGGCCGAGTGCCAGCGGCAGCGCCTGGATGCGGCTCCTGCGTGATACCCTCGAGCGCACCCGCCTCTTCGACGGCATCACCGGACTCGCCCTGCACGTCGCCGCCGCGCGGGCGGCGCCCTCGGTGCAGGGCGACGTGCTCGACCGGGGCTTCGCGAGCGCCGGCGCCGCGGAGGAAGCGCTCGCGCGGGTGCTCGACCGCGACGCCTCGCTGCTCACACCCGGGAACTCGCGGCACCCGCTGGTCGCGCGGCGCACGCAGTGGATCGAGGAGCCGTCGTCGCTCGTCTGGGCTCGTCCCCAGCTCGGCGCCGGGGACACCGAGCCCGAGATCGCGCTGCACCTCTTCCCCGCCCCGCTCGCGGTGGAGACGGAGACGACGGACCGGCAGGGCTTCGCGGCGCCGCGGCGCTATCGCGACTCCGCCGGCACCTGGCACGAGATCGTCGCGGCCTCGGGTCCCGACTGCATCTCGGGAGGACAGTGGGAGGCGGCGTATGCGTACGAGGCCTACTGCTGCGTGCGCCGGGACGGCGAGCTGGTCCAGCTCTGCCGGGACGCGGTGCGGGACCGCTGGGAGGTCGTGGGCATATGGCGGTAGAGCTCCGCTGCCACTCCGCCTTCTCCTTCGGCGACGGGGCGGTGACGCCGGAGGCGCTGGTGCGGGGAGCAGCGGCGCTCGGCTACCCGGCGCTCGGCCTCACCGACTGCGCGGACCTGGGGGGCGTCGTGCGGTTCGTGCTGGAGGCGCGGAAGGTGGGGATCCGCCCCATCGTCGGCGCCGAGCTGGAAGTGGATGGGCGGCCGGCGGCCTTCCTCGTCCGCACCGAAGAGGGCTACCGGAACCTCGCCGCACTCGTCACCCTCGCGCGCTCCGGGGCGCTCGGCACGTGGACCCGCGAGCGGCCGCACCGCCCACGCGGGATGCCGGGCGTCCGCTGGGAGGATGTCCAGCGCCGGAGCGCGGGCCTGCACGCGCTCACCGGTCCGGCGTCGGGACCGCTCGCGGCGCTGGTGCGTGCCGGGCGCGCCGACGAGGCCGCGCGCCTGCTGGGACGCTGGCGGGCGGTGTTCGGCGAGCGGCTCGCCGTCGAGGTGCAGCGCCATCACGCGGGGCCCGGTGAGGCGGCGCTCGCCGACGCGCTGATCGAGCTGGCGGAGCGGGCCGGCATCCCCTGGGTGGCGAGTCACGAGCCCCGCTATCTCGACAACCGGAGCCGCCTCGTCCATGACATGCTGACCGCACTCCGCTCGGGACTCACGCTGGATGCCGCCGCTCGCGCGGGCGTGCTCCTGCCCAACGGGCGGTGGCGCCTTCCCACTCCCGCCGAGCGGTGGAGGACCTGGGAAGACGAGCCGGAGGGCCTCGCGGCGAGCGAGCGCATTGCGGCCGAGTGCGACTTCCAGCTCGCGTGGATGCGCCCTCCCCTTCCCCGCTTCCCCGTGCCCGCCGGGCACACCGACGACTCCTTCCTCCGCGAGCGGGTGGAGGCGGGCGCGCGCGAGCGCTGGGGCACGATCGGCCGGGCGGAAGCGACCCAGCTCGCGCACGAGCTCGGCGTCATCGAACGGCTCGGGTTTGCCGGCTTCTTCCTCGTCATGTGGGACGCGGTGCACCACGCGCGCCACCGGGGCATTCTCTGCCAGGGCCGCGGCAGCGCCGCGAACTCGGCGGTCGCCTACTGCCTGGGGATCACCGCGGTGGACCCGGTGCGCCACGGGCTCCTCTTCGAGCGCTTCCTCTCCGAGACGCGGGTGGACGGGCTCTCCGAGGCGCCCGACATCGATCTCGACATCGAGCACGACCGCCGCGAGGAGGTGCTCGACTACGCCTACGGCACGTGGGACCGCTCGTGCGCCGCGATCGCCTGCACGGTGCAGCATTACCGCGCGCCCAATGCGCTGCTCGACGCGATGCGCGCCCTCGGCTATCCGGCGGAGCAGGCGCGCCCCCTCGCCAAGCGGGTCCACTACCTCGACGCCGCGGAGGGGGCGGAGCAGCTCAGGGCGCTCGCGCCCCGCTTCGGCCTCTCGCTCGAGGACCGGCGCGGCCGCGCGCTCCTCACGATCATGGCCGGCTGCGACAGCCTCCCCCGGATGCGCTCCACCCATGTCGGCGGGTTCGTCCTCTCCTCCGCGCCGCTCGGGGAACACCTCCCCATCGAGCCGACGACGATGGGCCGCACCATCGTGCAGTTCGACAAGGACGACCTCGACGCGATCGGCGTGCCGAAGTTCGACTTCCTCGGGCTCGGCGCGCTCTCGCTCGTGCGGCGGAGCTTCGACGTGATCGAGCGCCGCACCGGGACGCGCCCGGAGATGTACCGCCTTCCCCCCGACGATCGGGAGACCTACGCGCTGATCTCGAGCGGCGAGACGGTCGGCACCTTCCAGATCGAGAGCCGGGCGCAGATCTCCTCCATCCTCCGCACCCGCCCGGAGCACCTCTACGATCTGGTGGTGCAGGTGGCGCTCATCCGGCCGGGACCGATCCAGGCGCGCTTCGTTCATCCCTACACGATGCGCCGGCGCGGACGGGAGGAAGTCACCTACGCGCATCCCCGCCTCGAGCCGATCCTCGCCCGCACCCAGGGGATCCCGATCTTCCAGGAGCAGGCGATGGCGGTGGCGATGGCGCTCGGCGGGTACAGCGCGGCGGAGGCGGACGCGCTCCGCCGGACGATGGGACACGACCGGAAGCGCCAGCGCCTGCTCGACGAGCTGGGGCGGCTCCGCGCGCGAATGATCGCGCAGGGCATCGCGGAGGACGTGGCGACGGAGATCACCGCCGACCTGGAGAGCTTCGGAAGCTACGGCTTCCCCGAGTCGCACGCGTGGAGCTTTGCGCTCATCGCCTACGCCACCGCCTGGCTCAAGCGGCACCACCCCGCGGAGTTCTACCTCGGCCTCCTCAATTCGTGGCCGATGGGCTTCTATCCGCCGTCCACGCTGATCCACGACGCCAGGCGGATGGGCGTCGAGGTCCGGCCGCCGTGCGCCCGCCACGGAGACTGGGAATGCACGGTCGAGGACACCGCCGATCCCGCCCGCCCCGCGCTCCGGATCGGGTGGCGACACATCCGCGGCGTGGGAAGCCGGGTGCTCGAGCGGCTCAGGGCCGCGCGCGCGGAGGGACCGTTCCGCTCCATCGAGGATGTCGTCCGCCGCGCGTCGCTCGGGCGCACCGGAGCGCTCGACCTGGCGCAGGCAGGTGCCTTTTCCGCCTGGCATCCCGACCGGCGGCGCGCAGCGTGGGAGGCGCTCCGCGCCGTCGGTGACGCCCTGCCGCTCGCGCCCGGCACCGGGTCGGCATACGATCCCCGGCCGCTCGGGCACGACGAGCTGATCTTCCTCGACTACGCGACCACCGGGATGAGCCTCCACGGCCATCCGATGGAACATCTGCGCGACCGGCTGCGGGCCGCGGGGGCGCTCGACAGCGAACAGCTCGGGCGGCGGCGGCGCGGCGAGGTGCTGGTCGGCGGGCTCGTGACGATCCGGCAGCGCCCCGCCACCGCCAACGGCACGATCTTCCTCCTCCTCGAGGACGAGCACGGTTTCATCAACGTGATCGTGCCGCGCTCGCTGGTGGAGGCCCACGCCGAGGTGGTGAAGTTTGCGCCCTTCATCCTGGTGCGGGGGCGACTCGAGCGGGAAGGGAGGGTGATCAACGTGGTGGGACGGGACTTCCTGGCGCTCGAGGCGTCGCCGGTGACGCACACCGCACGGAGCTTCAGGTGAGTCGGAAGAGACGCGCGGCGAGCGCCAGCATCCGGGAATCGAGCCGGAAACCGGCCCGCTCTCCCGCATCGAGGTTGACGGTGAAGCGCACCGCGTTCTCCTCGACCACGAATCCGATGATCCCCCCGGCGCGCGCGAATGCCTCCGAATCT
>DASTYH010000397.1:0-4536 GCA_035765075.1 Gemmatimonadales bacterium | reverse complement strand
GGCGGCGGAGGATCTCAAGGAAGGTGCGGAGTTCTTCAGCAATTTCCGCAATCTCACCGCGACCGGCTTCTGGTCGAGCCGGATCGGCGTTGAGGACCTTCACTCTATCGGAAATGTGTTCAACCCGAACTGGAAAGGCTGCCCGGCCGAACAGATGCAGAAGCTCGGAGTGAGCTACACATGACGCAGCCGCTCGGAATCGGGTTTATCGGAAGCGGGTTTAACGCCCGCTTTCATATCCAGTCGTTCGTGGGCGTGCGGGACGCGGAAGTGCGCGGGGTCTGGAGTCCACATCGTGAGCGCGCCGACGCGACGGCCCGGCTCGCCAGCGACCTCGATGTCGGGAACGCAAAGGCGTACGGCTCCATCGCCGAGATGGTGGCGGATCCCGCGATCGACGCTCTCTGGCTCTCCGGCCCCAACCAGGCGCGCATCGCGAACGTTGAGGAGATCGTCGCCGCCATCGAGAGCGGAAAGGGGACGCTCAAGGGGCTCGCCTGCGAGAAACCGCTCGCGCGGAACGTGGCCGAAGCGCAGAGAGTGATCGAGCTGGTGAAGAAGGTGGAGCTCAAGACGGGGTACCTGGAGAACCAGCTCTTCGCCCCGCAGGTGGAGCATGGCCGGAACCTCATCTGGGCGCGCGGCGCGGCGACGACGGGCCGGCCGTACCTCGCGCGCGCCGCGGAGGAGCACAGTGGGCCTCACATGCCCTGGTTCTGGCAGGGGGCGCTCCAGGGGGGCGGGGTGCTCAACGACATGATGTGTCATTCCGCGCTCGTGGTGCGGCACCTCCTCACCAGGCCGGGAGCGCCGCTCTCGACGGTCAGGCCGAAGCGGATCAGCGGCCACATCGCCAGCCTCAAGTGGAGCCGTCCGGAGTACGCAGACCGGCTCGCGAAGACGATGGGCTCGGCCGTGGACTACCGGAAGCATCCCTCCGAGGACTTCGCCAGCGTGCTGATCGAGTTCGAGACCGACGACGGCCACATCGTGATCGGCGAGGCCTCGACCTCCTGGAGCTTCGTCGGCGCGGGGCTCCGCCTCTCGGCGGAGCTGCTCGGCCCCGAGTACTCGATGGCGTGGAACACGCTCGACAGCGGGCTCAAGCTCTTCTTCAGCCGGGAAGTGCAGGGAAAGGCAGGCGAGGATCTCGTCGAGAAGCAGAACGCCGAGATGGGGCTCATGCCGGTGGTGGCCAACGAGGCGATGGCGTACGGCTACGAGGCGGAGAACCGGCACTTCGTGCGGGTATTCCAGGGCAAGGAGAATCCGCTCCTCACCTTCGACGACGGGCTCGAGGTGGTGAAGGTTCTCATGGCGGCCTACATGAGCGCCGAGCAGGGGAGGACCGTCGACTTCCCGCCCGAAGGGCTCGACGCCTTCGTCCCCGCCGTCGCCCGCGGCACCTGGAAACCGTGAACCGACTGTGAACCACGGAGGCGCGGAGAACCGAAGACCCACGGAGGCAACACCTTGTCGCTTTCTCCGTGCGCCCTCCGCGCCTCCGTGGTTCATCAACCATGCATCTCCACTCGGCCCGTGCATCGACGTGACCTGATTCGCGGAATGGCGGCGGTTGCGGTGGCCCCGGTGATCGAGCGGCTGCCGGGGCACGTGCGGCCGGTGCCGAGCGCCGCGCAGCTCCGGTGGCAGCGGGAGGAGACGGCGCTCTTCATTCATTTCGGAATCAACACCTTCACCGACCGCGAATGGGGGGACGGGAGCGAGAGCCCCTCGCTCTTCGATCCGGTCGCCCTCGATGCCCGCCAGTGGGCGCGGGCGGCCCGCGCCGCCGGCGCCGGCTCGCTCGTCCTCACTGCCAAGCACCACGACGGCTTCTGCCTCTGGCCCACCGCCACCACGCGCCACTCGGTGGCCTCGAGTCCGTGGCGGTCCGGTCGTGGCGACGTGGTGCGCGAATTCGTGGATGCCTGCCGCGCCGAAGGGCTCGGCGCCGGGGTGTACCTGAGCCCCTGGGACCGGCACGAGCCGTCGTATGGCGAGGGGGCGCGGTACGATGACCTCTACATCGCCCAGCTCACCGAGCTGCTCTCGCGCTACGGCCCGCTGGTGGAGGTCTGGTTCGACGGCGCCAACGGCGAAGGCCCGAACGGGAAACGCCAGTCCTACGATTGGCCGCGCATCCATCGGACCGTCCGCGCGCTGCAGCCGGATGCGGTGATCTTTTCCGACGCGGGACCCGATGTGCGCTGGATCGGCAACGAGCGCGGTGTGGCGGGGGAGACGTGCTGGTCCACGATCGATCCGGCGGCGGTGCCGTATCCCGGCTACGACGCGCCGGGCGTGGGCGAGATCCTCCAGCGGGGCGATCCGCGCGGCTCCGTCTGGCGCCCCGGCGAGACCGACGTCTCGATCCGCCCCGGCTGGTTCTGGCACCCTGCGGAGGACGCCAGGGTCCGGACGGTGGAGAACCTCGTGGACCTCCACTTCACCTCGGTGGGCCGGAACAGCAAGCTGCTGCTCAACGTCCCGCCCACGCGCGATGGCCTCCTGCACGCGACCGACGTGGAGCGCCTCCAGGGATACGGCGCCGCCATCCGGGCCCTCTACGCCGACGATCGGGCGCGCGCCGCTGCCTCGGCGTCGCGGGGCGCACAACGGTTGCTCGACGGTGACCCGGAAACCTGGTGGAGTCCCGATGGCACGACCGGCCCCGTCGAGCTCGAACTGGGGAGGGCGGTGTCGTTCTCGACCCTCTGTCTCGAGGAGGCGATCCGGCACGGTCAGGCGGTCGAGCGATATCGTCTGGAGGCGCGCGCAGGCGGTGATTGGATTGTCGTGGCGCGGGGCACCACCATCGGGCATCGGAAGCTCGACCGGCTCGAGCCGGTCACCACGGATCGGGTGCGCCTCACCGTCGAGCGGGCACTCGATGTGCCGCGCATCGCGCGGCTGTCTCTCTTCTGAAGTCCACGAGGTTCAACCCGAACGGGAAATTCACTGATGCGCATACCATCCTCGTTGTTTACGGCCCTGATCACTGCGGGGGCGCTCGCGGTCGCGAGCTGCGGCGGAGAGGCGGAGAATGGAGATCGCCCCGAGGCGGAAGGTGAAGCGCCGGCCGCGGCTGCGCCTGCGGCTGGCGAGCCCACGAGCTTCGACGGGGCCGACGTCGACGCCTTTGCGCGCGGCCTCACGCGTGAGTCGGAGCTCGTCCGCGCAGCGCAGGAGAAGGCCCGAACCGCGACGACGGCGGACGAGCGGGGCGCGGCGATGCAGGCGCAGTGGGAGGACCAGACGATCCCCGGGGGCGCCGAGGCGGCGGGAATGTCGGTCGAGCGGTACCGGGCCGTGCGGGAAACCATTACGCGCACCCTCAGGAACCTCGATTTCCAGGGGAAGATCGAGGGCCCGATGCAACTCGACACCGCGCGTGCAACGCCGGAGATGCGCCGCATGCTCGAGACCGATCCATACGCCGAGCTCCCCCCCGCCTCCGCCGAGGCGCTCCGGACGCGGATCGATCAGCTGGTGCCGATCTGGGGGGCGTACATGGAGCTGACCGCGGTGGGCGGATGAGGGAAACCGGAGCGCCCGGGGCGACGTAGGTCAGGCAAAGCGGTTCGCCGAGCATTTCCTGTCTCCGGGAGGATCCATGCGTTCTCGTTCCGGCGTCGCCCTGATTGCGGGCCTGCTCGCGGGTCCGGCTGGGGTGGCAGCCGCCCAATCCGACACCCTTCTCGTCGAGCCCGGCTCCCCCCTCGTCCGAGGGAGCGGCATTCAGGTGCACTCCTCCCGCACGGTGCTCCGCGCCGGGGGTCCCGAGGGCGCGCCGCGCGGCACCATTACCAACTACATGGAGATCGGGGACTCGGCAGGGCGGGGGGTGATCCGGTTCCGGACCGAAGGCGAGATGGCCGGGCCGGACGGCGCGCGGAATTCGTACACGCTGCGCCAGACGTTCGATCGCGAAACGCTCCAGCCGCTCGGCTTTCATGCGTCCGGATCGGCGGGACGCGAGACGTCGCTCAGGATCGACCGGACCGAGGTCACGGGTTGGTCGAAGGCGCCCGGCGGGGAGCGCCAGGAGATCACCCGAACGCTCTCGCGCCGCGCGTTCCACGCCGGCGCCACCGATATCATCCTTGGCGTGCTGGACCTGAGCCCGGGCATGGTGGTGCGGATGCCGGTCTGGAGTCCGGGCATGCCCGATGTCGAGGATCGGGTCTATTCAGTGGGCGAGCCGGTCACCGTCCAGATGGGTGATCGACTGCTCCGCGGCTGGAAGGTCGAGGAATGGTCATCACGGCGAAACGCCGTCATCGGGACGATGGTGGCCCTCGCCGGGGTTCCGTTCATGGAGACGTACGACGTCACGGCACCCGACGGCACGCGGAGCTTCTGGCGGCAGGAGCTGCTCACGCTGGACGGGGCGCCGGTCCGCCGGGAATAGCGGCGTTGATTGGCCGGAAGAGGCCACGGATTGCGATAAACCGGAGTATTCTCAGCATCGTCCCGGGTGCCACACCAGGCCGCTGCTCCGACCCGTGACGGGCCCTGATGTAACGCTCACTC
>DASTYH010000396.1:0-3354 GCA_035765075.1 Gemmatimonadales bacterium | reverse complement strand
CGACGCTCAGCGGGTCGTCCACGTCGAGCACCACCGGAAGCGGCGTTCGCGCATCGATGATCGTGGGACGGGCGCCGGTCGCCTCGGCGACGCCGTCGGATACGCTGAGCGTGACGCCGGGCGCCACGGACGCAATGCAGGCCGCGCGCACCTCGTTCGGAGAATGCCCGCGGTTCACCAGGAATGTCCCGATGGCGCCGGCCCACTCGTCCGGGGTCCGGTCGGGATTGGTGGTCATCCTCCAGTGGGCAGAGAGACGGTCGCCCTGGAAGAGGCCGGCGGTGATCTCCGTATTCCCGATGTCGATGGCGAGAAGCATGGCGGTCAGGGTTGAAGTGGGGTCGCGATCGCCGCGACCGTGCCAGCGCGGGCGACCGCCAGTGTGCCGTCGGGCCGCCGGACGAGGAGCGCCCCGTCGGCGGCAATCCCCTGGGCGCACCCGTTGATGGGCGCGGTCAGCATGCGACCCCGGAGCCAGTCGCGCCGGGCGAACTCCGCCAGCTCGTCCGGCGCCAGCGGCCCGCGGCGCGCTCCCGCCGCCCGGAGCGCCGCGATGGCCGGAAGGAGGAGATCGTTGACGCGGAGCTCCCCGCGTCCCGGCTGGACGGTGCATGCTGCGTGGGCGAGCGACTCGGGGATGTCGTTCGTGACGTTCACCCCTGCCCCGGCGACGACCCAGGAGAGGGTGTCGCCGCTCCAGCGCGCCTCGCAGAGGATTCCCCCCGCTTTCCGATTGCCCAGCATCAGATCGTTGGGCCACTTGATGCCGAGCGCCGGGCATCCCGCCGCTTCCAGCGCCGCCGCCAGCGAAAGAGAGGCACGGAGACTCAGCGTCTCCGGGTTTGCGGCCTCCGCCGGACGCCAGAGCACGCTCACCCAGAGGCCGCCCCGCCCCGATGACCACTCGCGCCCGCGCGAGCCGCGGCCGGCCGTCTGCTCCACGGCGACCACCGCCGTCCCCGACGGTGCGCCCTCGGATGCCAGCCGGTGCGCGATGTCCTGCGTCGACGCGACCCGGTCGAAGTAATGGACCGGCGCATCGTGGGCGGTCATCGCGAGGCCCACCAGCCGGCCAGAAGCGCCAGCCCGAAGATGATGCGGTACCA
Source organism: Gemmatimonadales bacterium (assembly GCA_035765075.1). Classification (GTDB taxonomy): domain Bacteria; phylum Gemmatimonadota; class Gemmatimonadetes; order Gemmatimonadales; family GWC2-71-9; genus CAMLLJ01. The sequence continues at coordinate 2,248 of DASTYH010000396.1, read as the reverse complement.
GGCGAACACGGCAAAGCTCCGACGGGAGACGAACCGCAGGAACGCCTGCACCACCACGAGCGCGGAGACGAACGCCGTCACGAAGCCGACGGCGAAGATCAGGACATCCTCGCGCTCGAGGAGGGCGCGGTCCTTGAAGAGCTTGTAGAGCGTTGCCGCCACCATGATCGGGATCGCGAGGAGAAATGAGAACTCGGTCGCGGCGCGGCGCGAGAGCCCGATCGCGTATCCGCCCATGATGGTGGCCCCCGACCGCGAGACGCCGGGAAAGAGCGCGAGGATCTGGGCAATGCCCACGCCGAGCGCCTTCCGGGGGGGAATGTCCTCGAGCTCCGGGACCGTGGGCGTCGCCGTCCCCCGCCACCGCTCGATCAACAGGATCGCGATGCCGCCGACGACGAGCGCGGCGGCGACGGTCACGGTGCGGAAGAGATAGGCGTCGATCCAGTCTTCGACGAGAAACCCGATGAGCGCCGCCGGAACGAACGCGATGGCGAGGTTGACGCCGAGGCGCCGGCCCGCGGCGTTCCCGCCGACGGCCCGCGTCACTTCCCACAGCTTGGCGCGGTAGAGCCAGACGATCGCGAGGATCGCGCCCAGCTGAATGAAGACCGTGAAGACGTTGGCGCGCGGCCCCGTGTAGCCGAGCCACTCGCCGGCCACGATCAGGTGACCCGTCGACGAAACGGGAATGAACTCGGTGACGCCTTCCACCAGTCCCAGCAGCAGTGCCTTCACCCAGAGCGGCAGCGCTTCGGCGCCGCTCACCCGGCGACCTCCTGGTACAGCGTTTCGTACATCGGCACCACCCGATCGGCGGCGAACTCCTCTGCCGTGGACACCGCGGCGTAGCGCATGTCCGCGTGGCGTGAGGGATTCCGCAGGAGCTCCACGGCGCGCCGTCCCATCGCCTCGACCGAGCCCACCGGCTCGAGGATCCCGTTGATACCGTCCCGGACCACCTCGGGAAGGCCGCCCGCGCGCGACGCGACGACCGGCACCCCGCACGCCATCGCCTCGAGCGCGGCGAGCCCGAAGCTCTCGGACTGCGACGGCAGCAGGAAGAGATCGGAGGTGCGGAGGAGCGACGCGACCGAGTCGAGCCGGCCGAGGAACTTGACGTCGTCCGCCACGCCGAGGTCGCGCGCCTCGCGCTCGGCGTCGTCGCGGTCCGGCCCGTCGCCGATCATGAGCAGGGTGGCGGGCATCGCATGGTGGATGCGGGAGAAGATCCGGATCACATCCTTCACCCGCTTCACCTCGCGGAAGTTCGACGTGTGCGTGATCACCTTGTGCCCGGCGGGGGCGAGACCGCTGCATTCCTCGTCCGGCCGGGGATGGTACTCCTGGAGATTGACGAAGTTCGGGATCGTCCGGATGTCGCACTGGACGCAGCCGAAGGCGCGATAGGTCTCGTCCCGGAGGTACGTCGAGACCGCCGTGACCGCGTCGGAGCGCTCGATGGAGAATCGCGTGATGGCGAAGAAGCTCGCCTCCTGCCCCACCAGGGTGATGTCGGTGCCGTGCAGCGTCGTGATCACCTTGAGCGGGAGCTCCTTCCCCAGCATCTCCCGGGCGAGGAACGCGGTGGTGGCGTGCGGAATGGCGTAGTGCACGTGGAGGATGTCGAGCCGCTCGCGGAGCGCCACCTCGTGCTGTTTCGAGGCGAGCGCCAGCGTGTACGGGAAATGGTCGAACAGCGGGTATCGGCCGGTGCGCGTGTCCACTTCATGGAAGTAGACGCGCTCGGCGTACCCCCGGAGCCGGAAGGGCGCCGCATAGGTGATGAAGTGGATTTCGTGCCCCCGCCGGGCCAGCTCGAGCCCCAGCTCGGTGGCAACCGCGCCCGACCCGCCGTACGTCGGATAACAGGTGATCCCGATCTTCATACCGCTCCCGGCTCGAGGTGGCGATCCCGGCGCGTCCACGCGGCGGCAATCTCGTCTGCCAGCTGCTCCGGCGGCCGCGTGGCGTCGACCATGAGCCGCTCGCCGCGCACCTGATGCCGGAACCACGTTTCCTGACGCTTGGCGTACTGGCGCGTGCTCGCCGCGATGGCCTCGGCCACGCTCTCGCGGGTGCGGCGCCCCATCAGGTAGTCCACCGCTTCGCGAATGCCGACGCCATCGAGTCCCGGTGCGCCCGGCGGCGTGCCGTCGGCGAGCACCGCGGCTGCCTCCTCGATCACGCCGCGCTGGACCATGGCCTCGGCCCGGCGCTCGATCCGCTGGTGCAGCACCGGACGGGG
>DASTYH010000395.1:0-3549 GCA_035765075.1 Gemmatimonadales bacterium | reverse complement strand
GCAGACCGATCCCCAGGCCGCCCGATCCGGCGTCCAGCTGGTGCCGAAGTCCGGCGAGGTGGTCATGAAGATCCGCGCATCGCCCGCGGCGGGCGCGGCGGAGTCCCCGGGAGCGTGGTGATGGCCGGGAACGTCGGCGGCCCCACGCTCATCGAGCCAGGCGGCGGCAATGCCGGAATCGCCGAGCCAGACGGCGCCGTGGAAGGTATGCGTTCCCGGGGCGGCGGTGCTGTCGTCGTTGAGGGTCACCGGCTCGCTCCACGTCGCCCCGCCGTCGAAGGACCGGGCAAAGCGGATGAGGCTTGCCGGAAAGCGTCGCCCGGGAACGGGAACGCTCCTGCTCCAGACGAGCGCCACCCGCCCTTCCCCGGCCGCGACCACCCGCGGCGACGCCTCCCCGTGCGGGGGTCCCACGTCGTCCGGTGCGCGCGTCACCTGGACCGGCGCGGTCCAGGCCGTGCCGGCGTCCGTGGAGCGGGAGAACCAGACGTGGCGGCGGCCGCTGTCGCCCGCCACCCACGCGAGGAAGAGCGCGCCGGTGCGGGGCTCGCGCGCGAGCCCCGCATCGCCCGCTGACCCGCCGCTCTCCGGCGCAGACAGTTCCTCGACCGCGAGCGAGGCGGTCCGGGAGCAGGCGGCAATTGCGAGCACCAGCGCCGCCGCGCTCGCCGTCCGGATGAGCGTGCTCATCTCATCCCCCGATCCGGTACTGCGCGCCCACGAAGAGCTGGCGCGGTGCCCCCGGGCGGAAGCGCTCTCCCTGCTGCGCATTGAAGGAGGACGTCTCCGCATATCGCTCATCGGTGACGTTGCTCACGCGCGCCACGAGGCCGAGCCCGGCGTGCACCGGGATGTTGGCCTGCGCATTGAGGAGATCGTGGCCGTCGTACCGGTGGGTGTTCTCGGGGTCCATGAAGTAGGAGCCCAGCCACACCCATTCGAGGGAGAGCATCGCGTCGCGGAGGAACGCCGGCCTGAGCGTGAGCCGCGTGCTGGCCATGAGCCTCGGTGCAAGTTCCATCTCGTTTCCGCTGTACTCCACCGGCTCGGCGCCCCCCCGCGGCTGCCAGTGGACGTAGCGATGCCGGGCGTACGACACGGCCGCGTCGAGCCGGACCGCCGCGACCGGCGATACCCCGACGGACACCTCGACGCCGCGATGGCTCGTGGCGCCCGCGTTCTGGGTGAGGCGAAGGCCGTTCGCCGGGTCGAAGAAGGTGAGGATATCGTCGTCCAGCTCCATCGAATACGCCGTGGCCTCGACCGTTGCGACCCCGCCGAGCATCGCCCGCACGCCGCCTTCGACGCTGGCGGCCTTGACGGGCTCGAGGTCCACCGTGTTCTCCGCCGACCCCTGGCGGAAGAGCTGGCTCTCGGAGGGGGCGCGGAACGCCGCGCGGTATGAGGCGAAGACCGAGAGATCCGGCCCGAGCGCCCAGGTGGCGCCGAGCTTGGGGCTCACCCGCGCGTAGGCGACGGTGGTCGACGCCGGCCGGCGATGCGAGCCCGTCGCGAGCGGTTCGAGCCCGTTGTCGTAGTCGTAGCCGAGCCGGTCGTAGCGAAGACCGGCATTGAGCTGGAGCCGGCTCGTGACGGCGACGTCGGCCTGCGCGTACGGCGCCACCTGCCAGAACGTCACGTCGTAGTCGTACTGGACATCGCCCTCCGCGTACCCCGTGAAGTAGCGGCCGCTCCGGGTGGTCTCGATGCGCCGCTCGAGCCGGCTCCCCGGGCTGAGTTCCGCATCGATCCCGGCGCTCACGCTCGCGCCGATGGAGGGAATGGCCTGGCGGTACCGGGACAGCACGCCGATCGAACGGTGCCGGCTTTCCGTGACCTGCGGGTCGAAGCTCAGCTGCCACCAGGGAAGGAGATCGAGCTCGTTATAGCGGGCATACACCGTGGTTCCGAACGATGCGGCGCCCCGGCTCACCTGCAGCTCGGAGGACATCCGGCCCGCCAGCACGCGGCGGAAGGCAATCCCGGTGTAGACAAGGGAGGGATCGGCGGCGAAGTCGTCGGCGAGGATGTCGCCGCCGCCATCGCCCGGCTGGTCCACGTGCGTCATCGTCGCGACGCTCTTGAGCCGGACGCCCTCGGAGAGTGCCAGGTCCCATCGCGCCGTGCCGCTCTGGCGCGCGTAGGAGGCGCCGTTGCGATAACCATCCGAGCGGGTCACGTTGCCATCCACCCGGAATCCGTGCCGCCCCACCGTCGAGCTGGCGGTGCCGAGCGCGCGGAGATAGGTATTGCTCCCGCCCTCGACGAAGAGCTCTGCCGTGCCCCGCCCCGAGGGGTCGCGCGTGAAGGAGTTCACCACGCCGCCGATCGCGTCGCTGCCGTAGACCGCCGTGCCGGGCCCCTTGATGATCTCGATCCGCCCCGCCTGCGGCAGGTTGATCTCGTAGAGACCGTTGTGATTGAAGAAGCCGGTGGAGCGGGTCGGCACGCCGTCCTCGAGGTACGCGTAGACGGCCTTGGTGGTGATCGGCTGGCGGATGGCGGTGAGGTGGCCCTCGCCCCCGTTGTTGCTCACGTAGGCTCCGGCGGCCCGATTGATCAGCTCGGCGGGGTGGTGACCTCGCGCTTCGCGGATCGCCTCGGTCCCGATGACCTCCACCGAGATCGGCGTGCGCGAGGCGAGCTGCCGATCCCGGGAGCTGCTCACGACGATGTCCGCGAGATTCACGGTCGCAGCGCGCAGCCGGGCGTCGACCCGCGTCGTCTCGAATACCCGTACGCTCACGAGCTCGGCAACCGGCCGGAAGCCAAGGGCTCGGACCTCGATGCGCTGATCGCCCGGCGCCACACCCTCGAAACGGAAGCGGCCGGCGGAATCGGAGAGCTCGATCCGGGCCGGCGCCCCGAGCGCGACGCTGGCGCCGGCAATGGGCGATCCGCCCTCCGATATCACGGTCCCCTCGATGGTTCCCCCCACACGATCCTGCGCGGACAGGGGTCTCCCGCCCAGCAGTGCGACCGCCACACCGCCCAGGAGGGCGCGCGTGACGATTCGACGACATTCGGTTGGCATTGTCTCTCTTCCGCAATGTTGAGGCGGCGCGAGCGATTCGCACCACCGACCATGACGCGCCGGACCCACCGGTCATGCGGGAATCCGGACGAAAGCGCGACGGCCCCGGAGGGCGCCCGGTCAGGCCTGCGGAGGAGCGGTGGAGGGGGGAAGGAGATGGTGCGGGGCGGATGCGGCAGCAACGGAGAAATCGTCCGAGAGCCGGGATGCGCCGGCCGGGGGCGTCTCCGCGCGCGCAACCACTGCGGCATTGGGGCTCGGAGCGGCGAACGCCGCCTGGCAGGCGCCGATACAGCGGCAGATGTCATCCGCGGGGGCGCCATGGTTCCCGCCATGGTGCCCGCCATGGCGCTCGTCCGCCGCTCCTGCGCCGGTGGCCACTGAGGCCGCACAGGGATGGAGCGCCGCAAGCGCGAGCCCGCCGAGGCCGGGAGAACCGGCCAGCAGCAGCAGTGCGAGAAGGCGAAGGCGGAGAATGCGGACCAGCATGTGCGAAAAGTTATCCACCAGCCTCG
>DASTYH010000394.1:0-16680 GCA_035765075.1 Gemmatimonadales bacterium | reverse complement strand
GGCATGGCGGGACAGGGATCGGCGGCGGCGGTATCAGCGGCCGCCGTGTCCCGCTTCGCTTCGGGGGGGCGTGGCGTGGAGGGAACGATGCGGGCGCCCAGCGGCTCGGGGCAGCGCACGCCTCCCGCCCTGAGCGTGTCGCTCGGGAGCGTGGGGGCCACCACGCCGCGGGGCACGTTGGCCTCGGGGGGAAGCTTTCGCCCGCCGAGGGTATCGCTCGGAAGGGTGGGGGCCACCTGGCCCTCGATCCCGCCGGCGTTGAGGGCCACCGCGATGGCCGCCATGCCCGCGGTTCGCGCCGCGTCTCGTATGATTCGTACCATCTCGCTGCTCCCGTGGGCTCCCCGCTGAGATTACCCCCCGGCGCGCACTCCCGGCTGTGACGGGCCCCACCCCGCATCGGACTATCTTTCCGCATGGCACAGAGCGCCTCTTCTCCTTCCCGCCCGCGACCGGGCGGCGCGCGCGTCACCGCCCTCCGGACCGCATTCCGCACCGTCGGCGCGGTGGCCCCCGGGGTGGCCGCCCGGTGGGCGGAATCCATCTTCTGCCGTCCTCCGCGACAGGAGGCGCGCCCGCACGAGGAGGCCTTCCTGGCGACGGGACGGCCGCGCACGTTCGGCACCAGCCGAGCGCCGCTCCACGGCTGGGAATGGGGCGAGGGACCGCTGGTGGTGCTGGTGCACGGATGGGGGAGCCGTGCCGGGCGCTGGGCCGGCCTCGCGCCGCTCCTCCTCGCGCGCGGGTTCCGGGTGGTGACCTATGACGCGCCGGCGCATGGCCGCACGCCCGGGCGGCTGGCATCGCTTCCGGAGTTCGCCGACGCGCTGCAGGAGGTGATCGCGGCGACGGGCCCCGCACACGGCGTGGTCGGGCATTCCCTGGGGGGTGCGGCGATCGCCGTGGCGCTCGGCCGGGGCCTGCCCGCGGAGCGCGCGGTGCTGATCGCGGCGCCGGCACACCCCGAAGGCTTTGCCGACCGCTTCGCGGAGGTGCTCGCGATCCCGCCGCTCGTCCGGGCGACGATGCAGCGCAACCTCGAGGAGCGGCTCCGGTTCCGCTGGAGCGACCTCCATATCCCCACCATCTCGCGCGGGCTCGGGACGCCCGCGCTGATCGTGCACGACGATGCCGATGCCGACGTGCCGGTGGCCGAGGCCCAGGCGATTGCCGGCGCGTGGCCCGGCGCGGAGCTGCATTTGACGAGCGGGCTCGGTCACCGGGCCATCATTCGCGATCCCGCCGTCCTCGCGCGGGCGGCGGCGTTCCTTTCCATCGGCGTCCCGGTCCGCGGATGATCGTCATGGACCGGGAGAACCTCTATGCCCGGGGATGGTCCCACGTCGTCTCCACCAGCAACGACGTGGCCGAGCTCCAGGCGTTCAGGATCCGCGTCGGCGCACCCCCCGCCGCGCTGCAGATCCGGAACGGCCGCTGGCCGCACCTCGATCTCACCGGCGCGTCGCGCCAGGCGGCGCTTGCGCTGACCGACATCGTGATCGTCGAGCGCACGTCGGATCTCATCCGTTACATCCGCAGGCACCGGGAAGTAACTTCCCGCCGATGATCCGGCTCCTCCTCAACGCGGACCTCCATGCGCCGGAATCCCGGGGGATCCGGCACATCCTCGTGGTCGGGGAGCGGATCGCGTGGGTGGGGGACGCTGCGCTGGCGCTCCCGGCCGCGCTCGACGTGGAGCGCGTGGACCTGGCCGGGGCGCGACTCATTCCGGGCCTCATCGACTGCCATGCGCACCTGACGGGCGGGGGCGGCGAGTCGGGACCCCAATCGCGGGTGCCTCCCGTTCCCCTCAGCCGCTTCACCGCGGGCGGGATCACGACGGTCGTCGGCGTGCTGGGAACCGACGACGTGGTGCGGACGCCGGCGGAGCTGGTGACCGTGGCCCGGGCGCTCGAAGCCGAGGGCCTCACCGCCCAAGCGTTCACCGGCGGCTACCACCTCCCGCCGGCGACGGTCACCGGCAGCGTCCGCGGTGATATCGTCCTCATCGATCGCATCATCGGCATCGGCGAAGTGGCGCTCAGCGACCACCGGTCGAGCCAGCCGACGCTGGACGAGCTGCTCCGCCTCGCGGCCGATGCGCACGTGGGCGGGATGATGACCGGGAAGGCGGGGATCGTGCACCTCCATCTCGGCGACGGGCCGCGCGGGCTCGCGCTCGTCCGCGAGGCGCTGGAGACGAGCGAGCTCCCGCGGACGGTGTTTCATCCGACGCACGTGAACCGCCGGCGCGCGCTCTTTGCCGAGGCCTGCGCCCTCGCCGAAACGGGCACCGTGATCGACATCACGGCCTTCCCGGTGGGACCCGACGAGGATGCGTGGCCCGCGGACGAGGCGCTCGTCCGGTATCTCGACGCGGGGCTCCCTGCCGGCAACGTGACGGTGAGCAGCGATGCGGGAGGGTGCCTTCCCGTCTTCGACGCCGAGGGGCGGGTGGCGTCGATGGACGTCGGACGTCCGGCGGCGCTCGCCGGGGCCCTGCGGACCCTGCTGCAGCGCGGCGAGCCGCTCGCGCGCGTCCTTCCGGCGTTCACGTCGAACGTGGCGCGGATTCTCAAGCTGCCCCGCAAGGGGCACATCGCACCCGGCGCCGATGCCGACCTCGTCGTGCTCGATGCCGCGGGTGACATCCGGGATGTAATGGTGAAAGGGCTATGGCACGTACGAAACGGACACCCGGTACGACGCGGCACGTTCGAGGCGATGGCGCTCTGATCGAGCCGGCCGATCCCGAGGTCCGGGACACGCTCGGCACCGGCTATGTCATCCCCGTGGGTGGCGCGGAGGAGAAGGTCGGCGACATCACGATCCTGCGCCGTTTCGTGGCCCTCTGCGGCGGGCCGTCGGCGCGGATCGCGATCATCCCCACCGCCTCGATGCTCGACGACACCGGCGAGAAGTACGCGGCGCTCTTCACCACCCTGGGCGCGGCGAAGACCGTCATCCTCCCGATCACCGACCGCGACCACGCCATGGAGGCGGGGCACGTGGCGGCGCTCGAGAACGTGGACGGGATCTTTCTCACCGGGGGGAACCAGCTCCGCCTCTCCACACTGATCGGCGGCACCGATGTGGCCCGCGCCATCCGCCGGCGCAACGCGGCGGGAACGCACGTGGCCGGCACCTCGGCGGGGGCGGCGTTCCTCTGCGAGCACATGATCGCCTTCGGCCGGGAGGGCGCCTCGCCGCGCGCCCGGATCGTGACGCTCGCGCCGGGGCTCGGCCTCACCAACCGGGTGATCATCGACCAGCATTTCCGCCAGCGCGACCGGCTCGGCCGGCTCCTCACGGCGATCAGCTACAACCCCTTCGCCATCGGCATCGGGCTCGACGAGAACACGGCGGCGTTCATCGGCCCCGACAATCAGCTCGAGGTCGTGGGCGGCGGGGCGCTCACGGTGGTGGATCCCTCCGAGCTCTCCTTCAGCTCCATGGCGCGGGTCCGGAAGAACGATCCGATCTGCCTCATCGGGCTCCGCCTCCACATCCTCGACCACGGCTCCACCTACAACCTGCATACGCGGGAAGCTGCGGCGGCTCCGGCCATCGCCCTGCGCGTCTAACGGAATACGATCATGCGGATCCTCGAGCGCGCCGTCTACGTCGGGCCGAACCTCTACGCGCACTTCCCCGTCATCCGGCTCGACGTAGACCTCGGCATCCTGGAGGACTGGCCGTCGGTGCGGCTCGGATCCGGGTTCATCAACGGGCTCCTCGCGGCGCTGCCCGGTCTCTCGCAGCACGGCTGCTCCTACGGCGAGCCCGGCGGCTTCGTCCGGCGGCTCAACGAGGGCGACGGGACGTGGATGGGCCACATCCTCGAGCACGTCGCCATCGAGCTGCAGAACGTGGCCGGCCATCCCCTCACCTTCGGGAAGACCCGCTCGCTCGGGTCCCGCGGCCACTACTGGATCGTCTACCAGTACGAGCAGGAGGAGGTGGGGCTCGAGGCGGGCGAGCTCGCGCGCACCCTCCTGCTGAGCCTCCTTCCGCGCGAGCTCCGCGAAGAGGGCGCGGTCCCGGAGGGCTTCGACTTTGCGGCCGAGCGGGACGACTTCATCCGGTTCACGCAGCGGCATGCGCTCGGGCCGAGCACGGCGGCGCTGGTGCACGCCGCGGAGGAGCGGCGGATCCCGTGGATGCGGCTCGGCACGAACAGCCTGATCCAGTTCGGCCACGGCCGCTTTCGCCGGCGGGTGCAGGCCACCGTCACCAGCAGCACCTCGCACATCGCCGTGGAGCTCGCCTCCGACAAGGAGGAGACGAACCGGCTCCTCTCCAATCTCGGCCTGCCGGTGCCACTGCAGCGGCTCGTGCAGTCCGCCGAGTCCGCCGTCCGGGCCGCGGACGCGATCGGCTATCCGGTGGTCGTCAAGCCGTACAACGCCAATCACGGCCGGGGGATCTCGATCCACCTGACCGACGCCGGTCAGGTCCGCGCGGCGTTCGCGATGGCGCGGGAGCACAGCCGGAGCGTCATCGTCGAGAGCTTCGTGACCGGGTACGACCACCGGATGCTCGTGGTCAGCGGCAGGCTCGTCGCCGTGTCGCAGCGGATCCCCGGGCACGTGGTGGGTGACGGCGTCCACTCCGTCGAGGAGCTGGTGGCGCTGGTCAACGAGGACCCGCGACGCGGCATCGGCCACGAGAAGGTCCTGACCCGGCTCGAGTTCGACGCCCAGGCGGAGCGGCTGCTGGCGAAGCACGGCCTCACGCGGGAGTCCGTCCCGGCGAGCGGCGAGCGGGTCTTCCTGCGCTCGACCGGCAACCTCTCGACGGGCGGCACGGCGATCGACATGACCGACGTCGTCCACCCCGACAACGCCGACATGGCGGTCCGGGCCGTCGAGGCGATCGGACTCGACGTCGGCGGCGTCGACTTCCTCACGAGCGACATCACCCGCTCGTACAAGGAAGTCGGGGGCGCCATCGTCGAGGTGAACGCCGCCCCGGGCTTCCGGATGCACATGGCACCGAGCGAGGGGAAGCCGCGCGACGTGGCCGGGCCGGTGATCGACATGCTCTTCCCGCCGGGCGCCCCCAGCCGGATCCCGATCGCCGCCGTCACCGGCACCAACGGGAAGACGACGACGGCACGGATGCTCGCCCACATCCACAAGCTCGCCGGGCACCACGTCGGCCTCACCACGACGGACGGCGTCTACATCGACGGCCAGCGGACGGTGGCGGGCGACATGACCGGACCGCGGGCGACGCGCATGGTACTGAGCGACCCGTTCGTGGACGTGGCGGTCCTGGAGGTGGCCCGCGGCGGACTCCTGCGCGCCGGCATGGCCGTGCGCCAGGTGGACGTGGGCGCGGTACTGAACGTGCAGCCCGACCATCTGGGCCGCGGGGGGATCGAGACCGTCGAGGAGCTCGCCAAGGTGAAGCGCATCGTCGTGGAAGTGGCGCGGGACACGGCGGTCCTCAATGCCGACGACCCGCTCTGCCTGGCGATGGCCGACCATACCGATGCGCGGCACGTCTGCTACGTCACGGTGGACCCCAACCACGAGCTCGTGCGCGAGCACATCCAGGCGGGCGGCCGCGGAGTCGTGCTCGAGGGGAGCATGACGGGGCGCATGATCACCCTCTACGATCACGGCGCGCACATTCCCCTCCTTCCCGCGCACCTCATTCCGGCCACGCTCGACGGGAAGGCGCTGCACAACGTCCAGAACGCGATGGTGGCCGCCGCCATGGCGTTCAGCATGGGGCTCAAGCTGGAGAACATCCGGCACGGGCTGCAGACCTTCGACACCACCTTCTTCCAGGCCCCCGGGCGCGGGAACGTCTTCGACGAGCTTCCCTTCAAGGTGATCCTCGACTACGGGCACAATGCCGCAGCCGTCGCGGCGATGGTCGAGTTCGTGGAGCGTCTCCAGACCGGGGGCCGGCGGATCGTCGTGCTCTCGGCGCCGGGCGACCGGCGGGACGAGGACGTGCGGGAGATCGCCCGGATCGCCGCCGGCTCCTTCGACCTCTACGTCTGCCGCCGGGACGACGCGCTCCGCGGGAGGGATCCCGAGGAGATTCCCCACCTGCTGCGCGATGCGCTCCTCGAATCCGGTGTTCCCGAGGGGCAGATCCTGGTGATCCCCGATGAGCAGGACGCCACCGCCGCCGCGCTCGCGGCGGCGCGCGGGGGGGACCTGCTCCTCGTCTTCGGCGATGCGATCACGCGCACATGGGAGCAGATCGTGACCCACCGGCCCATCGAGCAGGAGCGCCGAGCAACGCGACGCGCACCGGGCGGCAACGGCTCGAGCGCGCCGGCCCCGGTGGCGCCGGAGCTCCATGAGGAGCGCCGGGCACGGAGTTTCGTCCGCGACGCCCGCGGCGTCCGGCTGGCCCGGGAGCTCGAGGGCGAGGATTGATCCCTCCGATCGAGGCGCGGCGGATCACCGGTCCTCACCTGCTGGGCGATCGGCCGGGCGCGGCGCTCGACGTGGCGCTCGCGCCGGAGGAGAGCGGGCGCGTCGCCGCATGGGAGGACGCGGCCCGGCGACTCCTGACGCTCGTCGGCTGGCACGACGAGACGACCGCGGTGCGGCGGTTTCCCGCGGGGGCCAATCTTTTCGTCAGCGCCCCGCTCGATGGCCTCTACGCGGCCACCGATCTCGCGGAGCTCGCCTGGAGCTCCGCCGGCGGCGCCCTCCCCGCCGACGCCGTCGCACGGCTGCGCGAGCGGATCGCGAGTGAGCGGAACCCCGGGCTCCTTGCGCTCGAGCGGGAGTCGCGCCGCCGGGGGCTCACGTTCCTGCACGACGACGACGGCGTGTCGGTCGGATCGGGCCGTGGGGTGCGCGTGTGGGATGAGGATGCACTTCCCGACCCCGCCGGGATCGACTGGTCCGGCGTGTTCGACGTGCCGATCGGGCTCGTGACGGGCTCCAACGGGAAGACCTCGACCGTGCGCCTGGCGGCGGCGATGGCGCGCGAGGCGGGCCACACCCCCGGGTACACGACGACCGATGGCGTCGCCGTGGGGCGTGAGATCATCCTCCCGACCGACTTTGCCGGCCCGATGGGTGCGCGCGTGGCGCTCCGCGATCCCCGCGTCACCATCGCCATCCTCGAAACCGCCCGCGGCGGGATCCTGCGGCGCGGGCTTGCCGTCCGCCGGGCGGACGCCGCGGTCGTCACCAACATCGCCGAGGATCATTTCGGGGATTTCGGCGTCGGGTCGCTCGAGGATCTGCTGGCCGCCAAGCTCGTCGCCACCCGGGTCGTGCCGCGAGGGGGGAGCGTGATCCTCAACGCGGACGATCCCCTCCTCCGGAGGAGCGGCCGGACGATGGCGTCGGTCACATGGTTCTCCCGTTCGGGCCGGATTCCCGACGAGTCGCGCCAGCTGGTCCGGGAGGGCGACGAGCTCGTGCGCTACGACGGCGGGAGGCGCCCCATCGCCACGCTCGATGATGTCCGCCCGGCAACCGGCGCTGCCGCCGGGTACGAGATCGAGAACGTGCTCGCCGCTGCTGCGCTGGCGCTCGCGCTCGGGGTTCCCGAGTCGGCGGTGGCCCCCGCACTCCGCCGCTTCGATCCCGCGGCCGACAATCCAGGGCGCGGCACCTTCCTCGACCTGGACGGCGTCACCGTCCTCGTGGACTACGGGCACAATCCGCACGGCATCGCGGCGCTCGGTGACCTCCTCGATTCGATCCCCGCGACCCGCCGGCTCATCGTGCTGGGCCAGGCGGGGGACCGGGAGGACGAGGCGATCGCGGACCTCGCGCGGTCCGCGCTCGCGCTCCGGCCCGACCGCGTCATCCTGAAGGAGCTCGGCGAGTATCGGCGGGGGAGGAGCCCCGGCGAGGTGCGCGCCATCCTGCGCACCGCACTCCTCGCTGGTGGCTACCCTGCCGCTGCGGTCGAGGATGTCGAATCGGAAGTGGATGCCGTGCGGCGGGCGATCGCCTGGTCCCGCCCCGGCGATCTCCTGATCCTGCTGGTGCACGAGAATCGCGAGGCGGTGCTGGCGCTCCTGCGCGAGGCGGGGGCGACGACGCCCCCGAGGACCCTCAGAGACTCGTCGCGATCGGCCTGAGCTGCTCCAGCACGGCGGGCACGTCCACCGCGAGGATGACGAGGAGGTCGTGCTCCTCGAGCAGCTCGAGACCCCGCGCCACCGCTTCCCGCTCGTACCGCCGGTCCTCGATCCGCTCCGCGGGCATCCCCGCCTCCATCAGGCCTTCCCGCAGCAGACCGATGACCTCCCCCTCCCCACGGCCGCGCAGATCGTCGTCTTCCTTGAGGATGACGTAGTCGAACCCCGCCGCCGTGCGCCCGAGCGCCCGCACGTCCGCATCGCGCCGGTCGCCGGGGGCCGCGAGCACCCCGAGCCGGCGCGCGGCGTCGATCCGCCCGACCAGCTCCATGAGTCCCGCCATGGCGACGGGGTTGTGCGCATAGTCCACGAGAACCTGCCCATGTCCCACCCGGAGGAGGTTCATGCGGCCCGGGGTGAGCGACGGCGAGGGGAAGAACGACAGGAGCCCGGCGCGGATGTCCTCGTAGCGCATGCCCTGGACGTACGCGGACGCGATCGCCGCCAGGATGTTCTGGTACTGGAAGGGGGCGGCACCGCCCAGGGTGAGCGGCACTTCGCCCGTCGTGGCGATCGGGATCCGGAGCCGGCCGCGCCGGACGACGAACGTCTCCCGCTCGATGCATGCGGCGGTGCCGCCCTCCGCCAGGTGCGCCGTCACCGCCGGGTTCGCGCCGTCCGGCTCCATGGAGAAAAGCACCACGTCGCCGCTCGTGCGCGCGGCCATCGCCCGGACGAGGGGGTCGTCCGCATTGAGCACGGCGTGGCCGCGACGCTTGACGACCGCGGGGACCACCGCCTTCACCTCGGCGAGCTCCTCGAGCGTCTCGACCCCGTGCAGCCCGAGGTGATCGCCCGCCACGTTGAGGACGACGCCGACATCGCACTCGTCGAAGCCGAGTCCCGAACGGAGGATTCCTCCCCGCGCCGTCTCGAGCACCGCGACCTCCACGAGGGGATTCGAGAGCACCATGCCCGCCGCCAAAGGGCCGGTCATGTCCCCGGTCGCGACCAGCCGGTTCTGGAGGTAGACGCCGTCGGTGGTGGTGAAGCCCACGGTCCTGCCCGTGTGGCGGAAGAGGTGGGCGATGAGGCGCGTGGTCGTCGTCTTGCCGTTGGTGCCGGTGACGGCGATGACGGGAATCGTCGCGCGCGCCCCCGCCGGATAGAGCATCTCGACGATGGCCGACCCGACGTTGCGGGGCTTGCCCTCGGCGGGGTGCGTGTGCATCCGCACACCGGGGGCGGCATTGACCTCGATGATCACCGCGCCGTTCTCGTGGAACGGGACCGAGATGTCGGGGGTCAGGATGTCGAGGCCGGCAATGTCGAGCCCCACGACCCCCGCCGCCAGCTCGCAGGCAGTGACGTTGTCGGGATGGATCTCATCGGTGCGGTCGATCGAAGTCCCGCCCGTCGAGAGATTCGCGGTACCGCGGAGAAAGACCCGCTCGCCCGCGGCGGGGACCGAGTCGAGCGAGCGGCCCGCGGCCGCGAGGTGGAACTCGGTCATCTCGTCCGCGGGGAGCCTGGTCAGGATGCTTCCGTGCCCCTCGCCACGCCGCGGATCGCGATTGGCCTCAGCGATGAGCCCGCGAATCGGGGTATGTCCGTCCCCCACCACGTGTGCGGCGATCCGCTCGGCGACGGCCACGACACGCCCGTTCACCACGAGGACCCGGTGATCCCGCCCCTCGTGATGCGGCTCGACGATGACCGCACCGCTCACCGCCGACGCCGCGCCCCACGCGCTCCGGAGCGCCGCCTCATCCGTCAGGCGCGGGGAGATCCCGCGACCCTGATTGCCGTCGCGCGGCTTCAGCACTACGGGGTAGCCGAGCTCCCGCGCCACGGCGCACGCGGCCTCGACGTCCCGGACCACTTCGCCCGCCGGGACGGAGAGGCCGATGTTGGCGAGCATGGTCTTGGTGAGCGCCTTGTCCTGGGCGATCTCCACCCCGATCATGCTCGTCTGGTCGCTGAGGGTGGCCTTGAGGCGGCGGAGATTCCTGCCCAGGCCCAGCTGAATGAACGAGCCCGCACTCAGCCGTCGCACCGGAATGCCGCGGCGCCGTGCTTCCTCGACGATCGCCGCGGTGGATGGCCCGAGCCGCAGTGATTCGTGCAGTGCGACGAGGCGTTCGACCACGGGGCCCATCGCCGGAGGATCGCCGGCGAGGCACGCGCGCACCGTCTCCACCGCCGCGCGCATGCACGCGAGTCCCACTTCCTCGTGCTCGTACTCCACGACGACGCGCCAGAGCGACCGGTCCGCCGACGGCACGACCCGTCCGAACCGGACGTCGCTTCCGGCGAGTCCCTGCAGGTCGAGGGCCACGTGCTCGAGAATGTGGGGCCACTCCGTGCCCTGGCGGAGACGCCAGGCGAAGCCACCCGGCTGGCCGACCGAGCAGGGGTGCTCGAGGAGCGAGGGAAGGGCCTCGAGGAGCCGGTCGGTAAAGCCGGGCACCTCCGAGCTGTCGATGCCGCTCAGCGGGCCCGGCACGACGTCGCAGGCGATGACGGGCTCGAGCGCCCAGGCATTGGGGCCGCGGAGCGCGCGCAGGCGGGTGACCTCGAGGGCGGCGGGTTCGATCGCGATCTCGTCCAGCATGCGCCAGGATAGCCGCAGGCCACGCGCCGGTCGGTGACGTACGTCGCCGCGGTGTGCGGTGCGGGCCTACGCAGGCGCCGCGGGAGTCCTCCGCGGCCCCTGATGCAGGAGGGCGTCGAGACGCTCGGCGATCTCCCACTGGCGCCGGCGCATGTCCCGGAGGAGCGGACGACGTCCCCGGAGCAGGAAATAGCGCCGGGCATCGAGCCACGCCGAGTGCCAGCGCTCGCGAATCCACAGCCCGGCAATGCCGATGAGTGGGGCGAGCACGCTCACGAGGGCTGCGTCCGCTCCCCCGAGCCAGATGGCGGCAGCGATCACCAGGGCGGTGAGCCAGAGGAGGTAGATGATCACCCCGCCGAAGAGACGATAGGTGGCGCGGATGTCCCGCCCCCCGCTGATCCGGTCGGTGATGAAGCCGGTGAGCCGGTACGGGGGCCACCAGAGCACCCAGCCGGCCACCCCGACGGCCACGACGGGGAGGAGGACGAGCGGAATCCGCTCCAGCGACCAGCGAAGCGCGTTCGCCGCGGAAAGATCGGTGTGCAGGTCGGCCGGGACGAGTCCGAGCCGCTCGAGCGATCGGCAGTGGCGCACCACCGAGATGACGAGCGGCGCCCAGCGGCCCTCGGGGTCCCGCCGGATCTCGCCGAGCAGCGTGGTGGCGATGCGCAATCGCTCGACGCGCGCTCCGGGGTCCTCCGGCGCGCCGCGCTCCGCGGCCCAGATCGCCTGGGCGCATTCCACGATGGGCGCATCCTCCCATTGCTCCAGGTTCACCGTGACGCCGCGCAGCGCCGCCTCGATGCGCGCGGTGAGCTCGCGGACCGCCTCGACGTCCTCGGGGGGCCGGCCCGCCAGGTCGTCCCACGCGATCGGGTGGCCGAGCACGACGTGCGCCTCGGAGCGGAACGTCGGCTTCTCCCGGAGCACGATCCCCAGCGGCACGATGGACACCGGCGCTGGCGATCCGGCTCGCGCTCCCAGCGCGATGCGCGCGGCCCCGGTCCGGAGCGGTGTCAGCGACGGGCGGTCGTGGCTGATGCCTTCCGGAAAGAGCGCGATCGCCGAGCCCGCGGCGAGCGCCTCGGACGCCGCGCGCAGCGAATCGGCATTCCGCGCCATGAGCTCGGGCGCGTCCTGCTGCCGGTAGACGGGAATGCTTCCGGCGGCGCGGAAGAGCCATCCGATGCGGCGATCCTCCACGAGCGGCGCCTTGGCGAGAAAGCGAACGGGGCGCCCCGCCGCCGCGAGGACCATCACCGGGTCCACGAGCCCGTTCGGATGGTTGGCGACCAGAAGAAGCGGCCCCGCGGGGAGGGCGGGACCGCTCGTCGACCTGCGGTAATACAGCCCCGCCGCGGCGCGGGCGAGTGGTGCCAGCCAGGGAAGGAGGCGCATGCCCTGTACGATAGCCCGCGCCGGTGTCGGCGGTAGAGCCGGCTAGCCCTTCATGAGCTCGTCGAAGGTTGCGCGGAGCGCCGCGATCTGCTCGAGCGGCGGCGCCCGGCCCAGCCGCTGGATCCCGCGGGTGTCGATGTCGTAGAGGTCGGGGCGGAAATGCACCCGGCCGTCCCGCGCAAAGGCGGTCAGATACAGGATGAACACGGGAACCGGCCGCTCGAGTCGCACCTCCTGCGATTCTTCGGCGTTCATCGCCTGCCGGATCCGGGTCGCGTCCCAGTTGCCGGAGCCGTCGAGTGCGTAGGCCGCAAAGCGGTCCGGATGCTCGAGCCGGATGCAGCCGTGGCTCAGGGCGCGCTTCTGGCGCTGGAAGAGATGATCGCCCGGCGTGTCGTGCATGTAGATGTCGAAGCGGTTCGGGAAGAGGAACTTCACCAGCCCGAGCGCGTTGGCGGGTCCCGGCTTCTGCCGGATGAGGTAGGGGAAGTTCGTGCTGTCGAGGTCCTCCCAGTCCACCGACCGCGGATCGAGAGGCTCGCCCCCGTCCCGCGGCACGACCTCGTACTGGTTCCGTGCGAGGTACGCCTCGTTCTCCTGCACCAGGGGGAGGATCTCCTCCGTCGCGATCCCGGCCGGCACGTTCCAGTAGGGGCGGAACACGACCTGGTTCATCGTATCGGCAAAGACCGGCGTGCTCCCGTCGTACTCGTCCCCCACGATCACCCGCATCGTCAGCACTTCCCTGCCCCCGTCGTACGCGTGGAGGTGGAAGTCGGGGATGTTCACCATGACGTGACGCGCTCCGAGTTCGTTGGGAAGCCAGCGCAGCCGCTCGAGATTGAGCTCGATCTGCCGCATGCGCCGTTCCGCGGAGACGTTCATCGCCGCCAGCATCGCCCGATCGACGCCGCCGGATTCCGGGAGGCCGTACCGCGCACGGAACGACGCCACGGCGCGGGCTACGGTGGAGTCGTACACGCCCGTGGCACGGGAGGAGTCGAGATCGCCCTCAGCCACCAGGCGCGCCACCAGCGCCTCGACCGCCGTGCCGGTGGCGCCCGGCCGGATCGGTCCCTCCACGCGGGGAAATCCGCCCCGCTCGGCGATCGCGGCGTACCGGTTCCGCGCCTCGGTGAGGACCTGGTAGTCGGGAAACGACGGCGCAAAGCGCTGAAGCGCGTCTCCGATGTTCCCCGCCGATGCCGACTCGCGGAGCGCGCTGTCCACTGACGCGCGGCGCGTCCGGATGAACCAGTCGTCCGACACGCGCGAGGGGTCGATGCGGCCCGAGAGGAGGTGACGGCCGAAATCGAGGTAGAGCGATGTGAACCGAAGATCGAGCTCGGCGAGCTCGGCCGCCGTGGTCTCGCCGTCCTTGTACGTCCGGCGGAGCGCATCGGCGAGACCGGCAAGATCGTACTCCGCCGCGCGGAGGCCCTGCTCTTCGGCGCCGGCCACGGCCTCGACCAGCTCGCGCGCCCGCTTATGCGGCGCGCCGGCGTCGACCCACAGCGCGTGCCCGTCGGCATCGGCGTAGACCTCGCGCACCAGCTTCCACGACGTCCCGGCGGCGTACTCCGGCGGCGTCGAATCGGAGAGCGTCCGGGCGAGCGACGCGTGGATCTCGTCGCGGGACACGCCACCGCACGCCGCAAGCAGCACAACGAAGCAGAGAGCCAGCTGGTGAAGCTGCCGCATCGGTCCCCCGATCGGAGAGTCTGTCGCACGTAGACACACGAAGCCCGGCAGGATCATGGTAACGATCCGGCCGGGCCCGCTGCCGTGGGGCGGGTCACACGGTCCGTGTCACATGCGTACCGCTTCGACTCCGATGACGAGCTCGACCTCATCGCCCAGGAGTACCCCGCCCCCCTCCACCGCCCGGTTCCAGACGATCCCGAAATCGGTACGGTTCAGCGTTCCGGAGGCGCTGAAGCCGATCCGCTCGCGCGGCCCGCCGGCGCCCTGCCTGCCGAGAAACTCGCCGGTGAGAACGACGGGCTTCGTCACCCCGCGCATCGTGAGGTCGCCCCGCAGCGTGATCTGCGTGCCCTCCACCTCGACGCCCGTGCTGCGGAACGTGATCTCCGGATGGTTCGTGACATCGAAGAAGTTCGCCGACCGGAGGTCCTCGTCCCGCCGCGCGTGCCGGGTATCGATGCTGGCTGCCTTGATCGTCACGCTGACCGAGCCGGTGCTCCAGTCGGCGGGGTCCGCGGTGATGGTTCCGCTCCACTCCCCGAACGTCCCGTTGACCTTGCTCATGAGATGGCGGATCCGGAACGTCAGCTCGGAATGGCCCACATCGATCCGGTAGCTCGCAGTATCCGCCGGCGGCAGCGCCCGAGGCGCGTACGCGGGGAGCACCGTATCCGGCGCCGCCAGGGCAACGGTCAGGGCAGTCAGTGCATGCAGCAGCATCACGCCTCCGGAACAGGATGAAATCAGCCCGCGCCCGCGGGAGCCACCAACTCAGTACGCCCGGCACCGTTCAAATGTTGCGGCTATTTTCGACCCATGCCGAATCCCGCCTCCCGCTGAATGCGGGCGCCGCGCCGGGTCCTTCAGGTGGCCGCATTGCTGGTCGTGCTGGTCGCCGTGCCCAGCCCCCTCTTCGATCTCGACCGGTTTCAGGTTCCGAAGGAACTGGTCCTCCATGTCGCCGCCTTCGGCGCCGCCACGCTCGCCCTCGGCGGGGTGCGTCGCATTCCGCTGGCGACGACGGATCTCCTCCTCATCGGCTTCGGGGTCCTCACCGCCCTTTCGACGATCACCGCGCCGAACCCCTGGCTCGCCGTCCGGGCGACCGGCGTCACCTGGGCGGGGCTGGCCCTCTTCTGGGTGGCCCGCGCGCTTGCGCGAGGGGGGCTCGCGCGCCCGCTCCTGGCGGTGGTCGCCGCGGCCTCGGTGGCCGGGGCCGGCACGGCACTGTTGCAGGCGTACGGCGTGGAGCTCCCGCTCACCTCGTCTCGTCGCATGCCGGGAGGAGCGTTCGGCAACCGGAACTTCATGGCGCACGCCACGGCGATCGCCCTGCCGGTGATCATCTACCTCGCCATCGAATCCCGTGCGCGCGCGGCCCCCGTGCTCGGCGCCGTGGCGATCGCGATCTCGTCGGCGGCACTCCTTCTCTCACGGTCGCGCGCGGCGTGGCTCGCGGTGGCGGCCGGGCTCACGATCCTGCTCGTCGAGGGGATCGGCGTGAGCGGGCTCTGGCGTGACGGGGCAATCCGGCGCCGGCTGAGCACGCTCGCCGCCTCCGCCGCCCTCGCCATCACGGCGGCACTCGCGGTGCCGAACGCGCTGAGCTGGCGCTCCGACATGCCCTATCTGGAGACGCTGGTGGGGGTCGCGAACTATCGCGAAGGGAGCGGCCGCGGGCGGCTCATCCAGTATGAGAATACGCTCCGGATGGTCCGGGACGCGCCGCTGCTCGGCGTCGGCGCGGGAAACTGGGCGGTGGAGTACCCGCGCTACACCACTCCCGGCGATCCAGCCTACGACGCGACAGACCCGATTCCGACGAACCCGTGGCCCAGCAGCGACTGGGTGGGGATCGTGGCGGAGCGCGGAGTTCCCGCCCTTCTCCTCCTCGTCGCGGCCGGTGCGGCCATGGCCATCGTCGGCTGGCGGCGCTCCCGGCAGAAGGGGCGCAGTCCCGAAGGGCTCGCCGGCCTCGCGATGATCGCCACCATCGTGGTGACCGTCGTCGCCGGCGCCTTCGACGCCGTCATGCTCCTCGCGACTCCCACGTTCTTCGCATGGACGATTCTCGGGGCGCTCCACCCCCCGCCCCGTGAGCAGCTGGCGATCCAGCGTCCCGCGCTGATCTCGAAGCTGCGGGCCGGCGCGCTCGGTGCCGGGCTGCTCTTCGGGGTTCTTGCCGCCGCCCAGACGGTGAGCATCGCGCTGGCAGGGGATGGCTCGTCGCTCCGCCGCGTGCGCTGGGCGGCGGCCGTGGATCCCGGAAGTTTCCGGCTCGACCTCCACCTGGCGGGGAGGAGCCGGGGGTGCGCCGCCCGCATCCCCTACGCGCAGCGGGCCCACGCGCTCTATCCCAATCATGCGGAGCCGCGCCGGATGCTGCGGCGCTGTGGCGTGCCCGTGCCCCCGCTCCGCCGGGCACCGCGCTGAATGCAGAAGCGGGCCGCGCATGCCTTCGCGACCCGCTCCGCCCTGCAAACTCCGCGAACCTGTCCTGCCTATTGCACCACGACTTCGCTCCGGTTCGCGGTCCCGGGCGAAAGGCCGGACTGCGCCATCCCGCCCTCCTGCCGGCGCGAGACCTCCGCGCCGTCCTGCTCGAACTCGAACGCAGCGCCTGCGATTCGCAGGCGATTCCGCACTTCAGCAACTCCGGAGCACTGCTCGACGCAGCGCTCCGCCCTGCGCCTCGATCGGCGGCTGTCCACCTTCCCGGTCAGCGTCACCCGGCCGTTCTCGACCCGCACTTCGATTTCACTGGCGTCGATGCCGGGGTGCCGGGTCAACTCCTCGCTGACACTTTCCCGGATCCGATCGTCCGACCGACGTTGCATGCCCGGTCCGCCGACGGATCCCGTCCGGACCGCATCCTGCGCCCGGCGTC
>DASTYH010000393.1:0-2929 GCA_035765075.1 Gemmatimonadales bacterium | reverse complement strand
GGGTTGCGAGGCGGTCGGATGGTCGGATGGTCGGATGGTCGGTCGGTCGGACGGTCGGACGGTCGGACGGTCGGACGGTCGGACGGTCGGACGGTCGGACGGTCGGACGGTCGGACGCCGCCCCAATATCGGCAGGGGCGGGCCCCCGCGCCCGCCCCTGCTTCGTAACGAAAAAACAATCCGCAGATTACGCAGATTACGCCGATTGCTGGTCTTGCCATCGGAACTCGGCGGCGCGACCCCATCACATGCCGTCGTCCGCGCTTCGGACTGCTACCAAGTCCCGATCAATCTGCGTAGATCTGCGTAATCTGCGGCTCTTCAGTTGTCCCCGGCTACCGTCTACTTCCTCCCGCCTACCGTCTACTGTCTACTGTCTACTGCCTCACCAGCAGCACCGTCTCATGCCCCGGCCCCACCACCGGCTCCTGCCGGGGGAGGAGGACGCGGCCGATGGGGCGGCCGATCGCGTCATATATGGTATAGCTCTGCGGTGCCGGATCGTTCTGCGGTGCCATCGTACCCTCCCAGCCGTGCGTTCGCCGTGGTATACCGTATGAGATGCGATGAGCGTTCGAATGGTTGCGCGGGAGGAACGCGCAACCCTTTCCCCAGGGCGCGTGTCAGAGGTTCGACGACGCAAGGGACCCCCGAGAACCTGCAGGGAGGCCGGTGGACGACAGAGAGCTGATCGCCCGAGTGCTGGCCGGTGACCCGAGCGCCGAGCGCGTGCTCTACGACGCGCACGTAGACCGTGTATTCCGAATGGTTTACCGCATCGTGGGGGATCCCGACCAGGCCCGCGATTGCGTGCAGGACACGTTCATCCGGGCCTTCCGGCGGCTCGCCGACTTCCGGGGCGAATCGGCCCTCGGCACCTGGATCGGGGCGATCGCACTGTCCACGGCGCTCAACGCCCTCCGGAAGTCGAAACGGCAGCGGCAGCGGGAAGTGGCGCTGGACGAGGCGCCGGAGATCGGCCGGCCGGCGGGCGCCGGGGACCCGCACCTCCGCGCCCGGCTCCACGGGGCGATCGAGGCGCTGCCCGATGGATACCGCGCCGTGTTCCTGATGCACGACGTCGAGGGGTACACGCACGAGGAGATCGGTTCGATGCTCGGCATTCACGCAGGTACGTCGAAGGCGCAGCTCTTCCGGGCCCGGGCCCGGCTGCGCCGGACGCTCGCCGATTTCGCACCGGAGCAGATATGAGCGACTACATGGACAACGACGACGTCGACGAGCGCGACGGCGAAACTCCGCTCGATCCGACCCTCGCGGCGCTGGCCCGGGACTATCACGCCCCGCCGACACCGCCGCGCGAGGAGATGTGGGCGGCGATCACCCGGGGCCGCGGCGTGCCCGAGGTGAAGGTGATCCCGCTCTTCCGGCGGCGGCCCGTCTGGCTCGGCGCCGGCATGGCGGCGCTCCTGGCGCTCGCGTTCGGGATCGGCCGCGTCTCGGCGCCCGCCGACGCTCCCGCGCTCGCCGGCCGCGACAGCGCCCCTGCGGTCGCTCCCGCGTCCGACACGCTGAACGACGCAGCCGGACCGGCGGCGCTCCCCATGCTCGCCACCGACGAGCCCGAGCTGGTTGCGACCGACGCGGAGCCGCTGACGCGCGTCGTCCGGCGGGCACCCGCCGCGCGGCAGCCCGAGCGCGGCTCCACCCGCGATGCGCGGCTCGCCACCGAGAATGGCGGGCGACCCGACGCGTTCGACGTGGTGGCGGCACGCCATCTCTCGCGCTCCGAGGTCTTCCTGACGCTCGTCCGTGACGCCCTGCGCGGGGAGGAGGCGACCGAGCTCTCCCCCGGCACCGCGCGGCAGCTGCTCGTCCGGAACCGGCTCCTCCTCGATTCGCCCGCCGCGGACGACCCGCGGATGCGGCGCCTGCTGGAGGACCTGGAGCTCGTGCTGGTGCAGATCGCGCAGCTGCCGGACCAGGGCTCGCGCGAGGATACCGATTTCATCACCGATGGACTGGAAGCCGGCGACGTGCTGACCCGGCTGCGTTCGGCGACGTCCACCGGCGTGGCCGCTACTCTGAGGCAAGGAGCGCTGTAATGCAACGCATGATGCTGGCCGCCGCGAGCGCGGTGCTGCTCGGAACCGGAATCGGGATGCCCGCGGGCGACGTGCTTCCCGTGCAGGGACCGGACGCCTACTACGCCTCGGTGCCGCCGGCGGCCTGGATGCCGGCCGACACCGCCGACTCGCTCTACCGGCTCGCGCGCCAGGCGCTCAATCGCGGCCGGTACCGGGAGGCTGCGGAGCAGTTCCGCTCGATCTACTCCCTCTACCCCCAGTCCACCTACGCGGCGGATGCGTACTACTGGGAGGCCTTTGCGCTCCAGCGGATCGGCGGCGGCCGGAATCTCCGCCGCGCGCTCGCGGCCCTCGAGCTCCAGCGTGCCGAGCACCCCGAGGCCACCACGCGCGGCGACGCCGAGGCGCTCCGCTCCCGGATCAACGCCGACCTCGCTCGGCTCGGCGATGCCGAGGCGGCGGCGGAGATCGCGCAGGAAGCGGCCGAGGTGGCCGAAGCGCCGGAGGCACCGATGCCCGTCGCCGCGCCGGAACCCGCCGCGGCTCCCGGGGTGGTCCGTGTGGGGCCCTCGCCGCGCGTGCCGCGGGTCCCACGCACGCCGCGAGTCGGCCGGTACGGCAACGCCGACTGCGAGGGCGAGGATGACAGCCGGATCTTCGCGATCCAGGCGCTGATGAACAGCAACCGGGAGCGCGCGCTGCCGCTCCTTCAGAAGGTGCTCGCACGCCGTGATACCGGCTCCGTCTGCCTCCGCCGCTTCGCGCTGATGGTGGCGGCGCAGCAGCGGGGAGCCGAGGCGACGGACCTCCTCCTCACGTCCGCGCGCAGCGACCCGGACCAGGAGGTGCGGACGCAGGCGGTGTTCTGGCTCTCGCAGACC
>DASTYH010000392.1:0-3984 GCA_035765075.1 Gemmatimonadales bacterium | reverse complement strand
CGCCCCGCTCCGGCGTGCCGGCCTGCGACTCGCTCTAGCGCCCTTACCCGGCCCGGCGCGCCTCCCGCTCCACCCGATCGGCGAAGTCCTCCCAGAAGCGCTCGGTCAGCTTCCGCGCGACTCCTTCCACGAGGCGCGCGCCGATCCCCGCAAGGGCCCCCTCGACCACCGTTTCGGCTTCCCAGTGCAGTCGCTGCCGCCGTACCTCGATCTCCTCGATCCGGATCCGCGACGTCATGGCGATGCTCGTGCCGGTGGCGGCGCCGCGGGCCTCCATCCGGGCGCTCTCGAGCTCCAGAATGTCGTGAAATCCGACGTCCAGGTCGAAGTGGAACCGCAGCATGGCGACACCGAATCCCATGTGCATCCGGAAGCGCTCGGGGGCGAGGATCTCGACCGATTCGACCCCCGGCGTGGAATCCCCGAGAAACTGGGGGTCCAGCAGGCGCCGCCAGACCTCCGGCCGGGTGGCGTGTATCTCGGGTGAACCGGAGAAGGCAAGTCTCATTCGTCGGGGTGTGGGGGTTCAGGGCTCCCGGAGCGTCCGGTAAGTTACCTCATCACCTTCGGGTACCGCCGTGACCGAGTCAGTGCCGGGACGTCCCATGCGTATCGCCATCTTTTCCGAGGTCTACTGGCCCATGGTCAGCGGCGTCGGGGTCACCCTCCGGCGCCTGGCGGATGCCCTCACCGCCAGGGGCCTCGCCGTCCGGGTCTACACCGCCAGTTATCCGGTCCCGGGTCCCGACCGGCCCGAAGTCCACCGCTCCTCGAGCCTCCCCTTCTTCCTCTATCCCGATGTGCAGTGGGCGTTCCCGCGCCGCCGCGAGCTCGTGGCCGATGCGAGGGCGTTCCGGCCCGATATCGTCCATGCGGCCACCGAGTTCGCGCTCGGTGTGGCGGGACTCCGGGTGGCGCGGGAGCTCGGCGTGCCGGTCGTGGCGTCGGCTCACACGGACTATGAGAGCTATGCGGCGCGCTATCACCTCGACTGGGCGGTCCGTCCGGGATGGCGATACCTGCGCTGGTTCTACGGGCAGTCGGAGCGCGTGCTCTGTCCCTCGCGCATCTACGAGGAACATCTCCATTCGCGCGGCGTGCGGCACACCGGGATCTGGAGCCGGGGAGTGGATCCGGCGGTCTTCAACCCCGCCTTCCGGAGCGATGCCTGGCGGGCGTCGGTCGGCGCAGGGGCGGACGACCTGGTGGTCACCTACGTGGGGCGGCTCGCCCGGGAGAAGAACATCGATCTCCTCCTGGAAGCGTGGGAGCGCGTGGCGCTCCGGCATCCGCGGGCGCGGCTCGCACTCGTGGGACGGGGTCCGCTCGAGGATGAGATCCGGGCCCTCGGAATCCCCGGCGTCCACGTGACCGGCCTTCTCACCGGGCGGGACCTGTCCACCGCCTATGCCTCAGCCGACC
The DNA here is from genome assembly GCA_035765075.1 of Gemmatimonadales bacterium. Lineage (GTDB taxonomy): Bacteria > Gemmatimonadota > Gemmatimonadetes > Gemmatimonadales > GWC2-71-9 > CAMLLJ01. The sequence continues at coordinate 2,562 of DASTYH010000392.1, read as the reverse complement.
TCTTCGCCTTTCCCTCGGCCACCGAGACGTTCGGGAACGTGCTGCTCGAGGCGATGGCGTCGGGCCTCCCGTCGATCGTCGCGGCTGCGGGGGGTGTGCTCGAGTTCACCGACCACGGCGCCAACGGCTGGCTGGTCGAGCCCAACTCGGTGGAGGCGATCGCCACCGCGCTCGACCGCCTGCTCGCCGATGCGCCGCTCCGCCGCCGCCTTGCTGCGGGCGCGCTCGCCACCGCCGCCTCCCGGCGCTGGGATCGGATGGACGATCAGCTGCTGATGGAATACGAGCGGGTCATCCGGGGGGGAAGGATCCACCGCGCGGCCTGACGTCGATCGGCCGACCGATCGACGGACGCCGTCAGTGCAGGAACAGGTACGCCAGCATGGCGATCGCCGCCGAGAGCGGAATCGTCAGCACCCACGCCCAGACGATCCGCGTCGCGACCCCCCATCTGACCGCAGAGACCCGCCGCGCCGTCCCCACGCCCACGATGGCGCCGGTGATGGTGTGCGTGGTGCTCACCGGGACGCCCAGGAACGACGCCGCGAGGACCGAGAGCCCCCCTGCCGTTTCCGCGCAGAACCCGCCGAAGGGCCTGAGGCGGGTGATCCGGTTTCCCATCGTCTTCACGATGCGCCACCCGCCGGCCGCGGTCCCGAGCGCGATCGCGAGGTGCGCGGACAGCACCAGCCACATCGGGATGTGATCGGCGTTGGGAAGGTAGAGGTGGCTCATCCACCCGGTCGCGTTCACGAAGTGCACCTGCGAGGCCACGAGGAGCCCCGCGATGATGCCCATCGTCTTCTGCGCGTCGTTGGCGCCGTGGCTCAGCGAGTAGAGCGCCGCGGAGACGAGCTGCAGCCTTCGGAAGACGCGATCCACCGGCGCCGGCCGGGCGCCCCTGAGGAGCCAGCTGAGGCTCACAGTGAGCGTGATGGCGAGGAGCATGCCGAAAAGCGGCGAGATCACGATGAAGATGAGGGGTTTCACCCAGCCGCTCATGATCAGCGACCCGAATCCCGCCTTGGCGATCGCCGCTCCGCCGTAGCCGCCGAGAAGCGCGTGGGACGACGAGGTGGGAAGCCCGAAATACCAGGTGATGAGATCCCAGATGATGGCGCCGAGGAGGCCGGCCAGGATCACGTTGGCGTCCACCACGTCCGGCTGGATCAGCCCCTTGCTGATCGTCTTGGCGACGGCGGTGCCGATCGTGAACGCGGCGACGAAGTTGAAGAACGCCGCCCAGAAGACCGCCACGCCGGGAGAGAGGACGCGGGTCGAAACGACTGTCGCGATGGAGTTGGCGCTGTCGTGGAATCCGTTGATGAAGTCGAAAACGAGCGCCACGCCGATGATGATCAGGACATACGTGACGGTCGTTTCCATCGTCAGGCGTGCTTGATGAAGATGGATTCGACGACGTTCGCGACGTCCTCGGCCTGGTCGAGCGTGCGCTCGAGGTGCTCGTAGATCTCCATCCACTTGATCACGAGCAGCGGGTCGGGGTTGCCCTCGAAGAGCTTCCCGATCCACTCGTGATACAGCGAGTCGCCCTCCTCCTCGAGGTGCTTCACCTTCTTGCACGCCTCGAGGACCACGCCCTTCCGGTCCCGCTCCAGGTTCCGCACCGCCACCAGCAGTTCCTGGTTGGCACGGATGATCACGTCGCCCAGCATCACCGCGCCCGAGGGAGCGTCGCCCGCGTGGAACATCTGGATGCGGCGCGCCGTCCCGTCCATGAGGTCCATGACGTCGTCGAGGCGCGAGGCGAGCATGTGGATGTCCTCGCGGTCGAGCGGCGTGATGAAGGTCCGGTCGAGCCGTCCCACCACCTGGTGGGTGATCTCGTCCGCCTGGTGCTCGAGGCGCTTGATCGCGTCCACGATCGGTCGCCGCTGGGCGGTGGGGGCGCCGAGAAGATTGTGCAGGCTGCGCGCGGTCTCGACGTTGAGCTCGGCGACGGCGGTGAACAGCTCGAAGAACTGCTCATCGCGCGGAAGGAGGCGCATCGTAACGTCCTTGTAACGGGTGTCGGCCGCGGAAGATATTCCCCGGCGGGCGCATGGCCAAGCCCGATGGCCGACCGAAAAGGGGCCGAACCGACACCGCTGCCGCCAGGGGGATCATGTCCGCACTGCTCGCCATCCTCGCCCATCCCGACGACGAATCCTTTGCCGTGGCCGGAACCCTGATCCGCGTCCACCGGAGCGGAAGGACGGTGGCGCTCGTGACCGCCACCGACGGTGAGGCCGGCCGGACGAGCGGCGTCCGGGCGGACACCCGGGAGGACGTGGCGCATCTCAGGCGGCGGGAGCTTCTTGCCGCGGCGGGGATCCTCGGAATCGACCGGATCTTCACCCTGGGGCATCCCGACGGCCGCCTGGGCCAGGTCCCCCCGGACGATCTCGTGGCCGAGCTCGTGGGCGTGATCCGGGAGGTTCGTCCCCACGTGGTGCTCACCTTCGGACCGGAGGGCGCCCCCAACGCCCACGCCGACCACCGGGCGGTGAGCCGGGCGGCGACCGCCGCCTTCCACCTGGCGGGCAACGGATCGCTGCACCT
>DASTYH010000391.1:0-6021 GCA_035765075.1 Gemmatimonadales bacterium | reverse complement strand
ATCATGAGACGGCGCGCGCCCCGGACGGCAACATGAGCGAGATGCGCCTGCAGCGCGCCCTCGCGCGCGCCGGGATCGCCTCGCGCCGGGCGGCGGAGGAGCTCATCCGCGCGGGGAAGGTGCGGGTGGACGGCAAGGTGGCGGAGCTCGGCTCGAAGGTGGATCCGGCGCGGCAGCGGATCACGGTCGGCGGCAAGAGCGTCAAGCTCAAGGAGCGCCGCTGGCTCGCCTTCCACAAGCCGCTCGGTGTCGTGACCACGGCGGACGACGAGCAGGGCCGCCGCACGGTGTTCGACTTCATCCCCGACCATGCCGGACTCACCTACGTCGGGCGGCTCGACGTCATGACCACCGGGCTCCTGCTGCTCACCACCGATGGGGAGGCGGTGAGCCGGCTGACCCATCCACGCTACCGGGTTCCGCGACGCTATACCGCCCTGGTTCACGGCAGATCCACCGCAGAGATCGAGGCGCTGGTGCGCCGCCGGGTGGTGATCGAGGGCCGGCCGGTGGAACCGTCGGGGGTGCGTGTGCGTCCGGGCAAGGAGGGCCGGTCGATCCTCGACGTGACGCTCGAGGAGGGCCGCAATCGCATCGTCCGCCGCTGGTGCGAAGAGCTGGGGCTCAAGGTGGACCGCCTCGCGCGGCTCGCCTATGGACCGGTGCGCCTTGGCGACCTGCCCCCGGGCCGCTATCGGCCGCTCACGCCGGACGAGGAGAAGGCGATCTACAAGGCGGTCCGGCTCGATCCGGACCAGGATTGAATCCCGGGAGATGACGATGGCGGAGGTGGACACGCAGGAAGCGCTGCTCGGTCGCGTGGTCGGCGAAGTCTCGAAGCGGATCGTCGGCCAGGACCTCATGATCGAGCGGCTCCTGATCGGGCTCCTCACGGGCGGGCACATCCTGCTCGAGGGTGTCCCGGGGCTCGCCAAGACCCTCGCGGTGCGGACGCTCGCGGAGATCGTGCACGCCACGTTCTCCCGGATCCAGTTCACCCCCGATCTCCTGCCGGCCGACGTGATCGGGACGATGGTCTTCGACCAGAAGTCCCAGGAGTTCCGCGTCAAGCGGGGGCCGCTCTTCGCGCACATCATCCTCGCCGACGAGATCAACCGGGCCCCTGCCAAGGTGCAGGCCGCACTGCTCGAGGCGATGCAGGAGAAGCAGGTCACCATCGGGGGCACGACGTTCGAGCTGGAGGAGCCGTTCCTCGTCCTCGCGACCCAGAACCCGATCGAGAACGAGGGCACCTACCCGCTTCCCGAGGCGCAGCTCGACCGGTTCATGCTCAAGGTGCGGGTGGGCTATCCGTCACGCGATGAAGAGCGGGAGGTGCTGCATCGGCTCGGCGGCGGCCAGGAGATCGCCGTCGAGCGCCTCCTGGAGCCGGCGACGATCCTCGCCGCCCGCGCGAGCATCGCGGGCCTCTACATGGATCCGAAGGTGCTCGACTACGTCGTCGACCTGGTCCGGGCGACGCGCGATCCCGCCGCCGTCGGCGTGAGCGACCTCAAGCCGCTCATCGCGTTCGGTGCCTCGCCGCGCGCGTCGCTCGCGCTCGCCTCCGCCGCGCGCGCGCACGCCCTCCTGCGGGGCCGCAATTACGTGGTGCCGGAGGACGTGCGCGCCCTCGCCGCGGACGTGCTGCGCCATCGCATCGTCCTCACCTTCGAGGCGGAGGCGGAGAACGTGACGAGTGACGAGGTCGTGAGCCGTCTGCTGGAGGCGGTGAAGGCGCCGTGATTCCCTCCGCCCGCTAGCGGCGGCGCGCGCCGTGGCTGCCGTCTCTCCCGACGTCCTCAAGCAGGTCAAGGCGATCGAGCTCCGCACCCGCGGGCTCGTCACCTCGCTCTTTGCGGGCGAGTACCGCTCGCTCTTCCGCGGCCAGGGGATGGAGTTCGCGGAAGTCCGCGCATATGAGCACGGCGACGACTTCCGGGCCATCGACTGGAACGTCTCCGCCCGGCTCGGCAGCCCCTACGTCAAGACGTTCACGGAGGAGCGGGAGCTCACCGTGATGCTGGTGGTGGACCAGTCCGGATCGACTCGCTTCGGCGAGCCGATGACCAAGGCGGCGATGTCGGTCGAGGTGGGCGCGGTGCTGGCGCTCGCGGCCGCCGCGCAGAACGACCGGGTCGGCGCACTTCTCTTTGCGGACGAGGTGGAGCGGGTCGTCCCGCCGCGGAAAGGCCGGCGCCACGCGCTCCGCGTCATCCGCGACCTGATCGCCTTTGCCCCCGAAGGCCGCCGGACCAATCTCGCCGCCAGTCTCACCTACGCCACGCGCCTCCTCCGCCATCACAGCATCGTGGTCGTCCTTTCCGACTTCCTCGCCGAGGGGTGGGAAAAGCCGCTGCGGCGCCTCGCGGCCCGCCACGAGGTGGTCGCCATCGTGGTGAGTGACCCGCGGGAGCGGGACCTTCCCGCGTCGGGGTGGATCGAGCTGGCCGACGCGGAAACGGGGCGGCGCGTGCTGGTGGATACCGGAGACCGGGCGGTCCGCGACCGCGTCCGGACCCTGGCCGAGAAGCGCCGGGAGGAGCGGTCCCGGATGCTCTCCGCCGCCGGCGTGGACACGGTGATGCTGACCACCGGCTCCGACTACGCGATTCCGCTCCGGCGCGCCTTTGCGCTCAGGGCGAAGCGACTTCGCCGCGGATGATCATCACGACCCTCTGGCTCGGCGTGGCCGCGGTGCAGGGGACCCGGCCCACGGTCGGCGATACGCTCTGGGTGCGCCATGCCGTGGCGCTTCCAGCCGGTTTCACGGCGCGCGCCGCGGCGTGGGAGCCGGAGGGGGACATCGAGCTCCTCGGCCGGCCGGAGCTCGAGCTCCGCAGCGACTCGGCCATCGTGCGCTATCCGCTCGTGGCGTGGACGGCGGGCCGCCACGTGGTCGAGGTGCCCTCGCCCACGCTGCTCGCCCCCGACGGCGACATTGATTCGCTTCCCTCGCGCCGCGTGACGCTCGACGTCGCGAGCGTCCTGCCGGACCGGCCGCCGAGCGACATCCCGCCGCAGCCGGGCGCGGGCGTGGTCGTGCGGCCCGCGGTGTCGTTCCTTCCGCTCCTGCTGCTCGGGGCCGCGGCGCTCCTCGCGCTCCTCCCGCTGCACTGGTGGTGGCGCCGCCGCGGGCGACCGCTGCCGTCGCCAGCCGGTCCCGAATCCACGCCAGTGCCGATCGAGCGCTGGGCGGAGGCGGGAGAGGCGCGCTCGGTCCTGGCGCTCGCGTCGGCCCGGCTCCGCGGCGCGCTCCGTAGCGCCGATCCCGACCTGCACGAAGGGCTGGACACCGCGGCGTGCATCGCGCTCGTCGAGGAGCGGCATCCAATGTGGCCGGTGCGGGAGATCGCCGAATCGCTTCGACGGATCGACACCACGCGCTTCGCGCCCGACGGCACGAGCGACCCGATGGCGCTCTACCGCGCGGCGGACGCCCTCGCGGCACGCCTGGAGCGATCGGCATGAGCTTCGCCCGGCCGCTCCTGCTCCTGCTCCTGCTCGGCATCGCCTGGTGGTGGTGGCGCCGGCGCCGGCCGGGGGACGCGGTACCCTACAGCGACGTGACCCTCCCTGCGATCGCCGCGCGCAGCCCCTGGTGGACCCGGATTCCTCCCATCCTCCGCTCCATTGCGCTCGCGGCGTTCATCATCGGCGCCGCGGGGCCGCGGGTCGGCGGGGATACCGTGGAGATGAAGCAGGAAGGGATCTCGATCGTCATCGCCATCGACATCTCGAGCAGCATGCTGGCCGAGGACTTCGCGCCCTCGAACCGCCTGGAGGTGGCGCGCCGCCAGGCGGTCGGGTTCGTACGCGGGCGAAAGGCCGATCGCATCGGGCTCATCGCCTTTGCCGGCGAGGCGCTCACCCAGGTCCCCCTCACGCTCGATTACGCCGTCCTCGAACAGGCCATCCTCGATCTCCGGATCGGCACCCTCGAGGACGGCACCGCGATCGGAAGCGGGCTCGCCACCGCCGTCAACCGCCTCCGGCGGAGTCCCGACAAGTCGAAGGTGGTGCTGCTGCTCACCGACGGGGAGAACAATCGCGGCCTCATCGACCCGCGCACCGCGGCGTCGACGGCGCAGGCCTATGGTGTTCGCGTGTACACCATCGGCGTCGGCACGATCGGCGAGGCGCCGATGCCCACCGGCCGCGGTGTGGGCGGCTTCCGGTACGAGATGATGCCGGTCCGGATCGACGAGCCGCTCCTCCGGGAGATCGCGGCCGAGACGGGGGGCCGGTACTTCCGCGCCACCGACGCGGAGGCGCTGAGCCGGATCTTCCAGCAGATCGACGAGCTCGAGAAGACGCCGATCCAGGGCACGCGCTACGCCCGGTATGACGAGAGCACGCGTCCGCTCATCCTTCTCGGGCTCGGCCTGCTCGCGCTCGAGCTGCTGCTCGGCTCGACCTTCCTCGTGCGGTTGCCGTGATCTTCGAATCCACGCTCCTCCTCATCCTGGCGCCGGTCGCGGCGCTCGTCGTGATCGGGTGGATGTGGCACGCGCGGCTGCAGCGGATCCAGCTCGCCCGCGCCTGGTCGGCGGACCTGGAGCGAACCGTGGCGGCGCGCGGACGCTGGGGACCCATCCTGTTCGGCCTGGTGACCCTGCTTGCGCTCGTGGCCCTTGCCGGCCCGCGGGGAGGCCGCGCCAGCGTGACGACCGAAGCGCGCTCGCTCAGCATGGTGCTGGCGATCGACATCAGCCGCTCGATGCTGGCGGAAGACGCCTCCCCCAACCGGCTCCAGCGAGCCGTGCGGGAGGCGCGCCGGCTGGTCGAGGACAGCGACCAGGACCGCGTCGGCCTGATCGCCTTTGCCGGGCGGAGCTACATCCTGGCGCCCCTCACCGTGGACGGGAGCGCCGTGCACATGTACCTCGATGTGCTCGATCCCGATCTCGCGAGCGAGGGCGGGACGAGCCTTCCCGCCGTACTGCGCCAGGGACGCGAGCTGCTCCTCGGCTCCGGCGAGGTCGGAGACCGCGTCCTCGTGGTCTTCACCGACGGAGAGACGCACGACAGCGTGGCCGCTGCGGTCGAGGCCGCCGAAGAGCTGCGCGAGCAGGGGGTCCGCCTCGTCCTCGTGGCGGAGGGCGGTCCCGATCCGGTTCGCATTCCCATCCGGGACTCGGCCGGCACGCTGCTCGAGTACAAGCTCGACGACGCGGGGGCGGTGGTGGAGACCCGCCGGATGGACGACGTCCTCGAACGGATTGCGGAGGCGGGGGACGGAACGATCGTCGAGGCCGGCGTCCCCGACCAGGCAGGCGCCGTGTCGGACCTCCTCGGGAACTTCAAGCGGAGCCCGAGCAGCGAGACCCGCGCCACCGATCTCATTCCGCGGGCGTGGATCCCGCTCCTCGCCGCAGCGGTCCTGCTCCTGCTGCATACGCTGACGCGACGGGGAACGGCACTCCTCGGACTGGCGTTTCTCTGCCTCACACCCGCCGCGACGCACGCGCAACGCCCGTCCGCGGGCGCGCGCGCGATGGCGGAGGGCCGACCGGATGACGCGGCGTCGGCGTTCCTGGCGGAAGCGGCGAGCGGTGCGGCGCGCGATACCGCCTTCTACAACGCGGGCACGGCGGCGCTCGAGGCGGGCCGCTTCGACGTGGCGATGGGTGCGCTCACGCAGGCCACCCGCTCGCTCGATCCCGGCCTCCGTTACCGGGCGCTCTACAATCTCGGCCTGGCGAGCCTTCTTGCCGCGCGCACCGACTCGGCGCGCGCGGAGGAGCTGCTGGCCCAGGCGACCGACCGCCTGCGCGAGGCGCTGCTTCTCGAGCCGGCGTCGGAGCGCGCCAAGTGGAACCTCGAGCTCGCCCAGCGGCTCCGTCCCCCACCGCCACCCTCGGGCGGTGGCGGCGGAGGCGGGGGCGGCGGAGGTGGATCCCAGGGCGAGCCGCCACCGCCGGATCCGAGCATCAATCAGCGTCAGGCCGACCAGATCCTCAATTCGATGGCCCGGGAGGAGCGCCAGACGCGCTCGGAGCAGCAGCGTCGGATGCAGGG
>DASTYH010000390.1:0-20384 GCA_035765075.1 Gemmatimonadales bacterium | reverse complement strand
ATGTCCGAATTCCTCTCCTCGGAGGCGATCCGGCGCCGCATCCGCACGACGCTCGAAGGAGCGGAATTCGAGGAAATCGAGCGGCCCATCGGGATCCAGATCTACGGCTCCGATCCCGATGCCATGGCGGAGGCGGCCGGCCTCATCACCGAGCACTATGCGCCGGAGTTCATCGACATCAACTTCGGGTGTCCGGTCAAGAAGGTGGTCCAGCGCAACGGAGGCTCCGGCTGCCTCCGCGACATGTCGCTCGTGGAGCGGATCATTCGCGCGGTGGTGGGGGCGACGCACCTTCCCGTCACGGTGAAGACGCGGAGCGGGTGGAACGAGGAGCGGCGCGACCCGGTCGGCATCGCGCTCCGGATGCAGGATGCCGGCGCCCGCGCCTTCACCCTGCACGCGCGGACGCGGACCCAGATGTTCTCCGGCGCCGCGCGCTGGGACGAGATCGCGCGCGTGGTGGAAGCCCTCGATATTCCCGTGCTCGGAAACGGGGACATCACGACGGCCGCCGACGTGGTGCGCATGCGCGAGCAGACCGGGTGCGCGGGCGTCATGATCGGCCGCGGTGCGTTCGGGAACCCCTGGATCTTCCGCGATGCGCAGGCGCTCCTGGCGGGCCAGGCACTGCCGCCCGCCCCGGACGCGGCGGAGCGATTCCGCGTGGCGCTCGAGCATGCGCGGCTGGCCATCCGGCTCCAGGGAGACAGCCGGCGGACCGTCATCGAGTTCCGGAAGCACCTCGGCTGGTACACCCGCGGCCTGCACGGAGCGAGCGAGCTCCGGCAGCGCCTCTTTCAGGTGGAGTCCATGGCCGAGGCGGAGGCGATCTTCATGAACTACCTCACGCCGCTCGCCCAGGTGGCGTGAGCCCCGCCGAGCTCGAGGCGCTGCTCTCCGACGTTGCGGCCGGCCGCGTCTCGACCGACGGCGCGCTCGAGCGGCTCCGGCATTTCCCGTCCGAATCCCTCCCGTACGCCACCATCGATCACCATCGAGCCCTCCGGCAGGGCCACCCCGAAGTGGTCTTCTGCGAGCGCAAGACGGTGGACCAGGTGGTGGGCATCTGTGCGCGCCTCGCCGACGTGGGCGGCACCTTCCTCGGCACCCGGGCCGCGCCGGAGCAGGCGCGGGCGCTCGCTGCCCTGCACCCGCGCCTCGTGTGGCATGAGCTCGCGCGCGTCGTGCACCTCCCGCCGGTGACGGCGCCGCCGCGCACCGGGCGCGTGGCGGTCGTGTCGGCCGGCACCAGTGATCTTCCCGTGGCAGAGGAGGCGGCGGTCGTCGCCGAGGCGTTCGGTCACGACGTCGAGCGGATACCCGATGTCGGAGTAGCCGGGCTGCACCGGCTGCTCGCGACGCGGGAGCAGCTGCGCGGCGCGGACGTGATCATCGTGGTGGCAGGCATGGAGGGCGCACTCCCGAGCGTCGTCGGCGGACTCGTCGCGCAGCCGGTGATCGCCGTTCCCACGAGCGTCGGGTACGGCGCCTCGTTCGGCGGGGTGGCCGCCCTCCTCGGAATGCTCAATTCGTGCGCGGCGGGGGTGGTCGTGGTGAACATCGACAACGGGTTCGGCGCCGCGGCCGCGGCCAGCCGGATGCTTCGGGCGTGACGCAGCGGATCGTGGTCCGGACCGACGATCCGAAGTTCACCTGGATCGACGTCGTCGAGCCCGTGCCCGGAGAGCTGGACGCCATTGCGGCCGAGTACGGTCTCTTCCCGACGCTCGTGGCGGACAGCCTCGAGCCGGAGCACCTCCCCAAGTACGAACGTGTCGGTGAGACGACCTTCGTCATCGTCCGCGCCTACGACGAGCACAGCGCGGAGTCGGCGGCTACGGTTCAGGCGGTGACGCGGAAGGTGGCGATCTTCGCCGGTCCCGACTTCGTGGTCACGGTGCACCGGGTGGAGCAGGGATTCCTGACCCGCATCCGCACCCGCTACGCGGAACAGGTCGGCAAGGAGCCGGTGGCCCGCTACCGGGAGCGGCGGCGCTCGATGCCGGCCCGATTGCTCGTCGACCTGATCAACGGTGCGGTGGACACCTACGAGGCGCCGCTGGAGCGGATCGAGTCGCGGCTCGATGCCATCGAGGACGAGCTCTTCGAGGATGGCGAGGCGCCGCCGGTTCTGCGGGAGGTGCACCTGCTCAAGCGACGGGTGACCCTGATGAAGCGGATGCTCTGGCATACCCTGAATGCCACCATCAGGCTCACGCCGGTCTCGTCGCCCACCGCGCCGCTCTTCCAGGACGCGCGCGAAGGGGTGGAGAGCATGTATGCCTACGCCGACGAGCTCCTCGACGACGCGACGAACCTCCTGCACATCCACCTCGGGCTTTCGACCCAGCGCACCAACCGCATCGTCCGCATCCTCACCCTCTTCTCGGCGTTCTTTCTCCCCCTCACGTTCATCGTGGGCATCTACGGCATGAACTTCCGGTACATGCCCGAGCTCACGTCGCGGTGGGGGTATCCGCTGCTCTGGGTCGTCATGCTCGGTGTCACGCTCGGGATCTGGCTCTGGTTCCGGCGGCGGGGCTGGCTCGGCGAATGATCGAGACCCTCGCGGCTGCGCTCGCGGGGGCCGCTGTCGGCTGGGCCGCGGCCCGGCGGAGGCCGAGACGGAGTGGGCTGGCAGCGGCGGCGGGTGCGCATCTCCTTCCCGATCCGGCCCTGCGCTGGCTGCTTCGCGCCCACGGCGGCATGGGCGTCTGGATGGCCGAGTACGACGCGGAGGAGGAGGCGCCGCGCCTGGAGCGCGTCTTCGACGCGGACGGTCTCCTTCCCGGACAGGTTGCCGCAATCGACCGGCGGCTCGAGCGGGCGCGCGAGCTGGCGCAGCACGGCGCCGAGCGCATGGACTCGGGTCTCTTCGTGATGCGGGCAGAAGGCGGGTACGCCGTGGGCATGCTGGTGCCGGCGGAGGGCGGAGGCGCTCTCGGTGAGCTCGAGGCGGACCTGGACCGGCTCCTGGCCGGGACGCAGCGCCGGCCGCTGGTGGCCGCGGCGCAGGCACGACCCGATGCGCTGGCGATCGAATCCGTCGGGAGTGTCTCGCTCCGCCTCGCCTTTCAGCTGGAGCGGATCGTGAACGCCGGCGTCATCGTGACCTCGAGGGATCCGGATGGCGTGCGGGTCACGGGGACCTCGGGGAACGCCGACCGGCGGCTCCTCGATCGCCTTCTTCCCGCGGACGCGCCGCTCGCGCGCGCCGCCATGGGAAGTCTGGGCGAAGCCCTCATCCGGGAGGACCCGGCGGGCGGCGACACCGGCGATCGACGGCAGGGTGGGGGCCCGGCCCTGGTGTTCCCGGTCCGGAGCGGGCGGGATACGGTCGGCTCGGTGGCGCTGACCCTCGGCGGAGCGGCCGAGCCGAGGGGCCAGGTACTGGGGGAGATCCACGAGGCACTTCGGGAAGCGGGGCGGCGGCTCGACCTGGCGCAGCAGCACGCCAACAAGGCGCGCGAGGCCGCCACCGACCGGCTGACCGGCCTCGGCAACCGGCGCGCGCTGGAAGGGGCGATGAACCGGCCCGGCACAACGAAGGGCGCGCTCATTGCCCTCGACATCGACCACTTCAAGCGGCTCAACGACAGCCTGGGCCACCCGGCGGGCGATGCCGCCCTGGTCCATGTCGGGCAGCTGATTCGCGAGCAGATCCGCGCCACGGACCTGGCCGCCCGAATCGGCGGCGAGGAGTTTGCCCTCTGGCTGCCCGGTGCCGATCTCGAGGTCGGCCGGCGAACGGCGGAGCGCCTCCGGGTGAAGCTCGGCACGACCGCCTGGGAGTGGCAGGGAAAGAGCTGGCCGCTGAGCGCTTCGTTCGGCGTCGCTGCGGCACCCGAAACCACAGTCATCCCGAACCTCCTCACCCACGCGGATCGGGCCCTCTATGTGGCCAAGGAGGCGGGGCGGAACCGGGTGGAGGTGGCGGGGAAGGCCGGGGGCCGGGAGTAGGGGTCGCTTCCCCCGACCCCCCGGACCGTCTATATTCAGGACACCGACGGGGGCGACTGGCTTCGACGGGTCGGTAGAGGGAATTGCAGCGTGCCCAGGTCCAGGTCCCTGGTAAAACCGCTTGGAACGATTTATCTGCCAACACTGAACTGGCACTGGCTGCGTAAGCTGAGCTGAGCTCGCTTCACGCACCTTCGCCGTCTGGAGCCCGTCCGGGGCGCCGGCGTCGAATCGCAAATCCGGGCTGGTTTCCGATGACGCTTCCGCGTCGGAAATGAGATTCTGGGAGATAGACCGCGGGAAGGTGGGCTGGTTACCGGCCCGCGGCGACGGCAAAGAATCCGGCCTACGCACGTAGACGCCATTTCGGAAGCTGATTCGGACCAGGGTTCGATTCCCTGCGCCTCCATCCCACCGCCGCGCATTCGCGCGGCGGTTTTTTTGTGCCCAATCCCGACCGGGGAAGGGCCTTTCCCAACCTTGGACAAGCCAGGTTAGTCACATCGGTGAGTGGATATGTGGGCTTGGCTCATTGTCCAATCTTTCTGATAACTCGTTATTACGCCGATAATTACAGGCTGAGACTTCACGTTCTCTCGGATATGCGATATGCAGTTCGCGGTGAGCCCGGGCTCGACGCGGCGACCTTCCCGGGTCCTGCGCGCCCAGCGGTACGCAAAAAGGCCCCGAGTGTCCTCGGGGCCTTCTGGTCGTACGAGTCGCTGTGGAAAAACCGACGTGCGGTCCTAGGAGTCGGTCAGGCGGGAACGCGCCTCGAGGGCGCCGGCGAGGGCCTCGTCAGGTGAGGGCGCCATGCAGGTGAGGTGGCCCATCTTCCGCCCCGGGCGTGGCTCGGCCTTCCCGTACAGGGTGAGCCGGACACCCGGGAGCGCCAGCGCCCGGTCCCAGTGGGGCTCCCCTCCCGCCCAGAGGTCGCCCAGCAGATTCACCATGGCGACCGGCGTGAGGAGCCGTGGCGCGCCAAGGGGGAGGCCGCAGAGCGCCCGGACCTGCTGCTCGAACTGGTCCACGGCGCAGGCGTCGAGCGTATAGTGGCCGCTGTTATGGGGACGGGGGGCGATCTCGTTGACGAAGAGCCGACCCCCTTCCGCGACGAAAAGCTCGACGCCGAGGACGCCCACGTAGCCGATCGCGTGCGCCACCGCCTCCGCCATGGCGCTCGCCTCGTTCGCGAGCGACTCCGGAATCCGGGCCGGAACCACGGTCGACTCGAGGATGCCGAGTCGGTGGCGATTCTCGCCGGGGGGAAAGGCGGCGACGGCGCCGTCGTCCCCGCGGGCGAGGATGACCGACACCTCGCACTCGAGCCGGAGGCGCTCCTCGAGGATGCAGGGGACGCCGCCCAGGGAATTGAAGGCGGCCTCGCATTCGTCCGGGCTGCTTACGAGCGCCTGCCCCTTGCCGTCGTAGCCGAGCCGGTTCGTCTTGAGGATGGCGGAGCGGACGGCGAGCTCGTCGAAGGCGGCGCGCGCGGCCGATCCGCTTCGCACCGGACGGAACTCTGCGGTGGCGAGGCCGGCGCGCCGCATCGCTTCCTTTTCGGCGATGCGATCCTGCGCAATGGCGACCGCGCCCGAGCCCGGGCGCACCCGGACCCGGTCCTCGAGCGAGGCGAGGGCCTCGGCCGGCACGTTCTCGAATTCGGTGGTGACCGCGGCGCAGCGGGCCACGAGCTCTGCGAGCGCCGCGGGGTCGTCGTACGCGGCTTCGATCTGGTGGTCCGCCACCGATCCCGCCGGGCTTCTCGGATCCGGCTCGAGCACCACGACCCGATATCCCATGGTGCGGGCCCGGATCGTGAACATCCTGCCGAGCTGACCGCCCCCCACCACCCCGATCGTCGCGCCGGGGAGGATCACTCGGGCTCCGGCAGCGAGAGCCCAAGGACCCGCGCCTCCTGGGAGCTGCGGAATTCGGCGAGCCGCCGGGCAAGCTCCGGATCGGTCAGGGCAAGAATCGACACGGCGAAGAGGGCGGCATTGGCCGCGCCGGCCTGGCCGATCGCGAACGTGGCGACGGGAACTCCCGCCGGCATCTGGACGATGGAAAGGAGGGAGTCGAGGCCCTGAAGATGCCGGCTCGGCACCGGTACGCCGAGAACCGGAACCGTCGTCTTGGCCGCGAGCATCCCCGGGAGGTGGGCCGCGCCACCGGCGCCGGCAATGATGCAGCGGAGGCCGCGCGCGGCGGCCTCCTCCGCGTATCGATAGAGGAGCTCGGGCGTCCGGTGCGCGGATACGACGCGGCGCTCGTGCGGCACGCCGAAATCCTCCAGCCGGCGTGCCGCGTGCTCCATGACCTCCCAGTCGGAATCGCTGCCCATCACGACGCCGACGAGCGGCGCGCTCATTCCGATCCCGCGCCGCGCGCCGCGAGGGCGCCGGTGTAGTCCACCGTCATGGAGACGCGGACGGCAGGGAGATCGTAGGCCGTTTCGGCAAGGGTGAAGGTCGGGTCGCCGGTGCCGGTGGTGAGGCCGGCGGTGAACCCGACGCTTCCCTGCATCGTGCCGGTGCGGACTTCGCACTCGGTGATGCTGATGCCGCCCCCGAGCGGGGGAACGGTCGGGCAATCGGATGCCGACCCGAACGATGCGCCGGTCATGCTGAACGTGCCGGCATCACCGGGATAGTAGTTCGAGCTGGTGGCTGCATCGTAGGCGAAGGTGATGACGTCGCCATCGGCGACATACCCGGCGAAGGTCGCGGGGAAGGCCCCGGTCACGTCGAGAAACATGGCGCCGATCGCCTCTTCCACCGTGCGGGCACCCGCGTCGAAGCCCGTCCAGCCCACTACGCCGATCCAGCTCACGGTGTGCGTTCCCGTTTCATCCACCGTCGTGAGCTCGACCTGCGTCCCGATCCCGTCGTAGTCGCCGATGGTCCCGATCTCGGCCTCGCCGAAGACGGGCGACAGCACGAAGGCGGACCCGCCGACCGGAATGCCCGCGGTCGTGAGCGCCTGTACCAGCGCGGCGGCCTCCTGGTCGTCAAGCGCTCCCCCCGATCCCGTTTCGTTCCCGCACGCCCCGATGAGCATCATGGCGACCAGTCCAGCCGTCAGGCGAATTCGCACGACCCGTCTCCCTGTTCGAAGGTGATGGTGATGGTGGAGCCCTGCCTATACGGTGGCCCGTGTCCGATCGATCGTTCCCCGCTCGGCGAGGGCGGATTGCGCCGCCGCGAGCCGCGCGATCGGAACGCGGAAGGGCGAACACGAGACGTAGTTCATCCCGAGCTGGTCGCAGAATGCCACGGAGGCGGGTTCGCCCCCGTGCTCGCCGCAGATCCCGAGCTTGAGGTCGGGCCGGGTGCGGCGCCCGAGCTCGCAGGCGATCTTCATGAGCTTCCCGACACCGGCGCGGTCGAGGACCTCGAAGGGGTCGTCCTCGATGATGTTCTCGTCGAGGTAGAGCGGGAGGAAACGGCCGGCGTCGTCCCGCGAGAGGCCCCAGGTCGTCTGCGTGAGGTCGTTGGTGCCGAAGGAGAAGAACTGCGCCTCCCGGGCGATCTCATCGGCGGTGAGGGCCGCCCGCGGGAGCTCGATCATGGTGCCGAGCGTGAAGGGCACGGTGATCTGCCGCTCGTTGAAGACATCGCTCGAGACCTGCTGGACGATCAGCGCCTGCTTGCGGAACTCGATCACGTTGCTCGTGAGCGGGACCATCACCTCGGGCATGACGCGCCCCTGGCGTGCGGCCACGGTGCAGGCCGCCTCGAAGATCGCCCGCGCCTGCATTGCGGTGATCTCGGGATAGAGGATGCCCAGCCGGCATCCCCGGAGCCCGAGCATCGGGTTGACCTCGACGAGCCCGTGCACGAGGCGCTGCAGCTCCTCCGGAGGCATCTTCATCTCGCGCGCCAGGGCCGCGATCTCCTCGGGCTCCTTCGGCAGGAACTCGTGCAGCGGCGGATCGAGCAGCCGGATGCAGACCGGCAGCCCGTCCATGGCGCGGAAGATCGCCTCGAAGTCGGCGCGCTGCATCGGAAGGAGCTTGGCGAGCGCGCGCTTCCGTCCTTCCGTGTCCCGCGCCACGATCATCTCGCGCATGGCCTCGAGCCGTCCGCCCTCGAAGAACATGTGCTCGGTGCGGCAGAGTCCGATCCCTTCCGCGCCGAACTCGCGGCCCCGATGGGCATCCGCCGGCGTATCGGCATTGCAGCGCACCCGGAGGTGACGGAGCCGGTCGGCCCACCCGAGGAGGCGCGTGAATTCGGCGCTGAGCTCCGGCTGCCGCACCGCCGCCCGCCCGGCGTAGACCCGGCCGGTGGCCCCGTCCACCGTGATCCATTCACCGCCCGCGATGCGCCGACCGTTCACGCTGACGTGGCCCAGCTGCTCGTCGACGTGGAGCTCCTGAGCTCCTGCGACGCACGGCTTCCCCATCCCCCGCGCCACGACCGCCGCATGGGACGTCATCCCCCCGCGCGCAGTCAGCACGGCGCGTGCCGCCACCATGCCGTGGAAATCCTCGGGCGAAGTCTCCCGGCGGACCAGAATGACCGGCTCTCCCGCCTTGGCGAGCTCCTCGGCGCGGTCGGCGTCGAAGACGACCGCGCCGCTCGCCGCGCCGGGCGATGCGGGGAGGCCGGTGGTCAGGAGATCGAGCTTGCTGTCGGGGTCGATCGTGGGATGCAGCAGCTGGTTGAGGTCGTTGGGCGGAATCCGCGCCACTGCCTCTTCCTCGGTGATGAGGCCCTCGTCCACCATCTCGCACGCGATCCGGACGGCCGCGTGTCCCGAGCGCTGGCCGCGCCGGGTCTGCAGCATGTAGAGTCGCCCGCGCTCGATCGTGAATTCCATGTCCTGCACGTCGCGGAAGTGCCGCTCGAGGAGGCGGGCAGTGCGCTCGAGCTCGCCGTACGCCTCGGGGAGCGTGTCCCGGAGGTTGCTGATCGGCTCGGGGGTCCGGATACCGGCGACGACGTCCTCCCCCTGCGCGTTGAGGAGATATTCCCCGTAGAGCCGCCGCTCGCCGGTGGAGGGATCCCGGCTGAAGGCGACGCCGGTGCCGGAATCCTCCCCGATGTTGCCGAAGACCATGGCCACGACGTTGACCGCCGTCCCCATGGTATCGGAGATGTCGTGCAGCCGACGGTAATCGATGGCGCGGCGCGTGTTCCAGCTCTCGAACACGGCCGAGATGGCGCCCCAGAGCTGCTCGAGCGGCTCCTCGGGGAAGGGACGCCCCCGCTCGACGCGGACGAGCGTCTTGAACTCCTGCACCAGGGCCTCGAATTCATCCGCCGGGAGGTCGATGTCGCGCTCGACGCCACGCCGCGTCTTCCGTGCCTCGAGCAGCTCGTCGAAGGGTCGCTTGGGGAGGTCATAGACGACGCTGGCATACATCTGCACGAAGCGGCGGTACGAATCCCAGGCGAACTGCCGATTCCCGCTCTCGCGCGCGAGCCCGTCGACCGTGGTGTCGTTGAGCCCGAGATTGAGGATCGTCTCCATCATCCCGGGCATGGAGACCGCCGCGCCGGAGCGCACCGAGACGAGAAGGGGTCGTTCGGCGCCGCCGAACTGCTTCCCGGTGGTGGCCTCGAGCCGATTGAGGCTCCGCTCCACCTCGATCCGGAGCCGGGGCGGGAACTGGCGACTCTCGAGATAGGTGAGGCAGAGCGAGCTCGCGATGGTGAACCCCGGCGGCACGGGGATCCCGATGGTGGTCATCTCGGCGAGCCCCGCGCCCTTCCCGCCGAGGATGTCCTTCATTCCGGCGGTCCCGTCCGCGCGACCCTGCCCGAAGAAATAGACCAGGGGCTGGCTGTATGTCCCGCTCATGCATGAGCTCCCGCGAAGGGCGCCGCGTGCCGGAGCTGGACCAGGTCGTCCGGAACGGGCGTCGGGTAATTGCCCGAGAAGCAGGCGTGGCAGAACCGCTCCGGCTCGGCGGGCGATTGGCCGGCCGCGGCGAGCATCCCGTCGAGCGAGAGGTAGCCGAGGCTGTCCACGCCGAGGTATTGGCGGATCTCCTCGACCGAGTGGGTGGCGCCGATCAGTTCCTGCCGCGTGGGGGTGTCGATGCCGTAGTGACAGGGCCCCGTGATCGGCGGCGATCCGAGACGGAGGTGGACCTCCCGCGCGCCCGCCGCGCGGATCATCGCCACGAGCCCCTTGCTGGTGTTGCCGCGGACGAGGCTGTCGTCCACGACCACCACCGAGCGTCCCTCGATGACCTCCCGCACCGGGTTGAACTTGATCCGCACCTTGGCGATGCGGAGCGCCTGCGTCGGGTTGATGAACGTGCGGCCCACATAGTGGTTCCGGATCAGCCCGTGCTCCAGCGTGATTCCCGATTCCGCCGCAAAGCCGAGCGCCATGGCATTCGAGCTGTCGGGAACGCTGAACACCACCTCCGCGCCCGGCGCGGGATGCTCGCGCGCCAGGGCGCGGCCGAGCTCGCGGCGCACGCGGTCGACCGATTCGTTGAAGACCATGCTGTCGGGCCGGGCGAAGTACACCAGCTCGAAGACGCACCGGCTGACCGGCCGCGGCGCGAGGCGGGGGAGGTGGGTGACGGCGCCGTCCTCGATCTTGAGGAAGTCCCCCGGCGCGAGCTCACAGACCACCGAGGCGCCCACGAGGTCGAGCGCGCACGTCTCCGACGCCACGACGAAGCCGTCGCCCAGGCGCCCGAGTGCCAGCGGACGGAAGCCGCGGCTGTCCACGACGGCGTAGAGTGTCCGGCCAAGCGAGATCACGAGGCTGTAGGCACCGTCGAGCTGCTCGAGCGCATCCCGGATCTGCTCGTCCGGCGTCGGCGCGCTCGAGCGGGCAATGAGGTGCACGATCACTTCGGAGTCGCTCGAGGAGGAGAAGATGGCGCCCTGGCGCACCAGCTCCGATTTCAGGATGTGGGCGTTGACGAGGTTGCCGTTGTGCGCGAGCGACAGCGCGCCACAGCGCGTATTGGCGAAGCAGGGCTGGGCATTGGCCAGCACGGTGCTGCCGCTCGTCGAGTAGCGGGTGTGGCCGACCGCGATGTCACCCGGGAGCCGGCCGAGCAGGGTGTCGTCGAAATTCTCCGAAACGAGGCCCATGCCGCGGTGGGATCGCGCCGTCCCATCCCGGTCGATGGCCACGATCCCGGCGCTCTCCTGGCCGCGATGCTGCAGCGCGTAGAGGCCCAGGTAGGTGAGCCGCGCCGCGTCAGGAACGTTGGCTACGCCGAAAATACCGCACATGGGGTCGGGCTCCTCAGGTCTGCTCTGCGTCCGCGCGCATGCGGCGCGGGATCGCGTCGTCATGGATCCGGCGGAGCGTCGCCGGGTCCCACGTGATCGTATCGCCGCCGCGTGCAATGGACAGGCCCGCCTCGGCCGGGCGGACCGCCCCGGCGGGATGGAGGGGGACGCCGCACCGCTCGGCGAGCCGGACGAGCCGTTCCGCCTGGACCGGCCGGCAGGAGATCACCGCGCGTGCGCCATCCTCGCCGAAGAGAAGGCCCGCTTCCGCCACGGCATCGGCATGGCCATCCAGGTTGACCGCGGCGCCGAGCGGCCGTTCGGCGTAGGGGCCGCCGATCGCCGCCTCCGCGAGCGCCACCGCCAGGCCTCCCTCCGAGCAATCGTGCGCCGAGCGCAACAGGCGCTCGCGCGCGGCCGCCACCAGGAAGTCCTGCAGGGCCCGCTCGGCGGCCAGGTCCACCTGTGCCGGCGCACCGCCCACGAAATCGTACAGCTCCGCCCAGTACGCGGAGCCGCCGAGGGCGCCGCGGGTCGTCCCGGCAACGAAGATCCGGTCGCCCGGCTCGACGAAGTGACTGGGGACGCGCTGGTCGACCTGCTCCAGGAGTCCCACCATGCCGATCGTGGGCGTGGGGTAGACGGCTCCCGTGGGACTCTCGTTGTAGAAGGAGACGTTGCCGCCGGTCACCGGCGTCTCGAACGCGACGCACGCCTCGGCGATGCCGCGGCACGCCTCGCGGAACTGGAAGAACACCTCCGGCTTCTCCGGATTGCCGAAGTTGAGGCAGTCGGTAATGCCGAGCGGCCGCGCCCCGGTGCAGGCGATGTTCCGCGCGGCCTCCGCCACCGCCGCCTTCCCCCCTTCGAAGGGATCGAGGGCGAGGAGCCGGGCATTGCAGTCGAGCGTCACGGCCAGGCCGAACTCGGCGCCGGGCACCATGATCACGCCCGCGTCGCCCCCCGGGCCGAGCACCGTCGCCGCCTGCACCGTCGAGTCGTACTGCTCGAAGACCCAGCGCTTGCTCGCGATGTTGGGGGCATCGAGGAGTCGCTCGAGCGCCTCCCGCGCGTCCAGCGGGGCCGCGGAGGCGGGAAGCGACGCTTCGCGCCGGGCGCGGACCTCGTCGCTCTCGCGCGCTTCCGGCTCGTAGATCGGGCAGTCCTCGACGAGCCGGCGCCCCGGGATGGCCGCGACCGTCACCCCGTCGTGCTTCACCCGGAAGATGCCGTCGTCGGTGATGTGGCCGATCGACGTGGCGGTGAGCTCCCACTTCTCGCAGATGGCCTTGATCGCCCCCACGCGCGCCGGCTCCGCCACGACGAGCATGCGCTCCTGCGACTCCGATAGGAGGATCTCATACGGGGTCATCCCCTCCTCGCGCGTCGGGACGAGGCTGGTGTCGATCTCCACCCCGACGCCGCCGCGCGCGGCCATTTCCGCCGACGAGCTGGTGAGGCCCGCGGCGCCCATGTCCTGGATGGCCACGATCATGCCCGAGGTGATGAGCTCGAGGCTCGCCTCGAGCAGGAGCTTCTCCGTGAAGGGATCGCCCACCTGCACCTGCGGGCGCCGCGCCTCGCTCTTCTCGGAGAGCTCCTCCGAGGCGAAGCTCGCACCATGGATCCCGTCGCGACCGGTGCGCGCCCCAACCACGAGGAGGACGTTGCCCACCCCCTCCGCCTTTGCGCGGATGAGGTCGTCCTCCCTGAGGAGACCGACGCACATCGCGTTGACCAGCGGATTGCCGGTGTATCCCTCGGCGAACCCCACCTCACCGCCGAGCGTGGGAATGCCGACGCAGTTGCCGTAGTCGCCCACGCCGCGCACCACCCCGCGGAAGAGGTAGCGATTCCGCGGAATCTCGAGCGGACCGAACCGGAGACTGTTGAGCACGGCGACGGGGCGGGCGCCCATCGTGAAGACGTCGCGAAGGATCCCTCCGACGCCGGTGGCGGCGCCCTGGTACGGCTCGACGGCCGAGGGGTGATTGTGTGATTCGACCTTGAAGGCCACGGCCCAGCCGTCGGGGAGGCGGAGGACGCCGGCGTTCTCCCCCGGTCCCTGCACGACCTGCGGCCCCTCGGTCGGGAAGCGCTTCAGCACGGGCTTCGAGTGCTTGTAGGAGCAGTGCTCCGACCAGAGGGCGGAGAAGACGCCGAGCTCGGTCAGCGTCGGGACCCGCCCGAGCATCGAGGTGATCCGCTCGTACTCGAGCTCGTTGAGGTTGTGCTCGCGCACGACCTCAGGGGTGACGGGCCGCTCGCCCGGGAAGGACTGGGCCGCCGTCGCCGCCTCGATCGTGTCAGGCACCGGGCTCTCCCTTGTTGCGCCGCAGCGTCGCCATCACGTCGCTCACGACCCGGCCGAGGAGTCCCGGCTGGTCGGGGTTCCGGGCCAGGGCATCGAGTTCGCCCGGGTCGAGCCAGACCCCGCCGCAATGCGCGCAGCGGTCGATCGTGACGTCGTGATAGACGGTCGAGAAGAGATCGTGCCCGTCCTTCGGGCACTTCATGTAATGGGACTTGCGCTCCTCTTCCGCGCGCGCCGCGGCCATCCGCTCCCGCTGGCGCTGGAGCAGCTCGGCGTTCTCGCGGGCGAAGTACTCGTCCTCGTTCTGGCTGGGCTTTTCGGTCATCGCGTGTCTGCGGTATGGGTGACTGGCGCGCGCGGGTTCCACGCGGCCATCGAAGTGAAGAACCGGGCTCCGTCCTCGCTGCCCAGGGCGGGGTCGGCGGCGCGCTCCGGGTGCGGCATGATCGCCACGATGTTGCCCTCGGGGTTGGTGATGCCGGCGATGTCGTTCATCGAGCCGTTGGGGTTCGCGTCCTCCGCCCGCACGTAGCGGAGGACGACCAGCCCTTCACCCTCGAGCCGGGCGATCGTTTCGGCGTCCGCCACATAGCGACCATCTCCGTGTGCCACCGGGAGGCGAAGCTGCTCGCCCCGGCGGTAGCCGGAGGTGAAGACCGTGCCGGTGTTCTCCACGGTCACGAGGACGGGCCGGGAGACGAACGTCAGTCGCGAGTTCCGGAGGAGCGCACCCGGAAGGAGCTGCGCCTCGCAGAGGATCTGGAAGCCGTTGCAGATCCCGAGCACCGCGCCTCCTTCGGCGGCGTGCCGCGCGACGGCGGTCATCGCGGGGCTGAACCGCGCGATGGCGCCCGCCCGGAGGTAGTCGCCATAGCTGAAGCCGCCCGGAATCAGCACCACGTCCGCGCCCTTGAGGTCGGTCTCGCGATGCCAGACGTAGTACGCATCCGCCCCCACCCGTGTCGCGGCGCGGAGCGTGTCCTCGTCGCAGTTGCTGCCCGGAAACCGGATCACCGCCACTCGCTGCATCAGTGCGTCTCCACCTCGAGCTCGAAATCCTCGGTGACGGGGTTGGCGAGCAGCCGGTCGCACATCTCGCGGGCCCGCCCCACCGCCTCCTCCGCGCTCGGCGCGTCGACGTCGAGCTCGATGGCCTTGCCGATGCGCACCTGGCGCGCGCCGTCGAAGCCGAGCGCGCCGAGCGCGTGCTCGACGGCCTGACCCTGGGGGTCGAGGAGTCCGGCGCGGGGCATCACGCGGACATGGACGCGGTAGGTCATTCGTGCGGCTCCTGTGGACGGCGACGCCAGCCGGGGCGCCGCATGCTGAGGGACGGCGCATCGGAATCGCCCGGCTCGCGGTCGCCCTGCATGAGGCCGAGGATCGTGGCCCGCACGAGCCCGAACGCGAGATAGGTGATCCCGAGCGGGAAGAGGAACGACTCGGGGGCGACGATGCCCCCGATCAGGATGAGCAGGTGCACGGCCAGGCCGAAGATCCCGCGCGCCGAGCGGAGCCCGATCGGCGGGAAGCGGGGATACTTCACGTTGCTGACCATCAGGAGCGCGAGCAGGAGCATGAGGACGGCCAGGCCCTGCTGCCCGAAGTCCACCACGCTCATCGAGCGCTGATACCACTCGGTCTGCGTGAACGGGTAGTAGACGGCGAGCGTCATCCCCGCCGACGGCGACGGCATCCCCGTGAACCAGCTGCTCGGCGCGTGCGTGCCGGCGGTCACGTTGTAGCGCGCGAGCCGGAGCGCCGTCGCCACCACGTAGATGTAACAGAGGATCCAGGCGAACCGCCCCCCGTTCTGGAACTCCAGGAAGTACATGAGCAGCGCGGGCGCCACGCCGAAGGAGATCACGTCCACCAGCGAATCGAGCTCGGCGCCGAAGCGGGATCCCGTGTTCGACAGGCGGGCGACCCGGCCGTCGAGCATGTCGAGGATCCCGGCGAAGACGATGAACCACCCCGCCCAGGCGAAGCGCCCCTGCGACGCGTACACGATCGACCAGAAGCCGAAGAAGAGATTGCCGAGCGTGAAGGCGCTGGGCATCACGACCACGACGCGGCGCATCCCGCGGCGGCCGCGGGGCGGGGGAGCGGTCATCGCCATGCGGCCACCACCGTGCGCGCCACCCGGGTCCGATCGCCGACGGCGACGCGCACCTCGGTACCCGGGGGAAGGAAGAGATCGACGCGGGATCCGAAGCGGATCATGCCGAGACGCTGCGCCTGCTTCACGTCGGTCCCGATCGCGTGGTCGGTGACGATCCGGCGCGCCACGAGCCCCGCGATCTGGCGGACGAGCACCTTGCCGCGCGGCGTCTCGAGGCCGATCGACGCCTGCTCGTTCTCGAGCGACGCCTTGTCGGTGCCCGCGTGACCGAAACGCCCCGCGTTGTAGTGCCGATAGGCGACGCGGCCGTCGCACGGGTACCGGTTCACGTGGCAGTCGAACACGTTCATGAAGATCGACACGCGGATCGCCCGGTCGCCGAAGAACGCCGGCTCGTCGATTTCCATCACGCTTACGACCTTGCCGTCGGCGGGCGCGAGGAGCACGCCGGGATCGCGCGTCTCGGGTGGCGCCGGGTCGCGGAAGAAGGCCACGACCCAGGCGACGACGACCATCCAGAGCAGCGCCGGGACCGACCACCCCAGAACGAGGAAGCCCGCGCCGATCAGCAGCGCTCCGCCGATGAATGGCCATCCCTCCGGTGCGATCCGCATCATGTCCCCCCGAGCTCGGCGCCGGTGAGCCGGCGGTAGGCGTCCAGGTACCGAGCGCTCGTGGCCGCCACCACTTCCGGGGGCAGGGGCGGCGGCGGCGCCTCACCGTTCCAGCGTCCCGCCGTCCGTTCGCCCGCCAGGTAGTCCCGGAGCGGCTGCTTGTCGAAGCTCGGCTGCGGTCCGCCGGGGGCGTAGCGATCCGCCGGCCAGAAGCGGGAGGAATCGGGCGTCAGCACCTCGTCGATCAGGAGCAGCGTGCCGTCCGCCGCATGGCCGAACTCGAACTTCGTGTCCGCGATGATGATGCCCCGTGCCGCCGCCAGATCGCGGCCAGCCGCATAGATCGCAAAGCTCGCATCGCGGAGCCGCGCGGCGGTCGGCTCGCCCAGCGCGGCGCGCACGGCCCCGAACGGCACATTGATGTCGTGACCCGCCTCGGCCTTGGTGGCGGGGGAGAAGAGCGGCGGGTCGAGCCGGTCGCTCTCGACGAGCCCCGGCGGCATCGGCTCCCCCGCCAGCGTGCCGCGATCGCGGTACTCGGCCCACGCCGACCCCGCGAGGTAGCCGCGGACGACGCACTCGAACGGGACCGGTTCGGTGCGGCGGACGAGCATCGCGCGGCCGGCGAGCTCGTCGCCGAAGTCGGCGAGCGCGGGGACGTGCCGGATGATCGCGGCGGCATCGGCGGTGACGTAGTGCGAGGGCATCACCGGGGCGAGCCGCTCGAACCACCACGCACTGAGCTGCGTGAGTACGGCGCCCTTCCGCGGGATCGGCTCGCGCATCACCACGTCGAAGGCGCTCACGCGATCGCTGGCCACGAGCAGTAGATGTCCGGCGTCCACCTCGTAGACCTCGCGGACCTTCCCCCGGCGAAGGAGGGGGAGGGGAAGCCGGCTCGCGGCGAGCGTGCTCATACCCGCACCTCGGCGCTCCCGGGGGCGGCGGCCAGGAGCCGCGCGCGCTCGAGGATCGGGGCGAGGAACTCCCGGAGGAACTCCCCCACCTGCTGCTCGGAGCGGCCAGTGTAGTGCGCGGGGTCGAGCTCGGCCGCCAGAGCGGCGGCGGGCACGCCGGCAAAGGCGGGATCGGTCCCGAGGCGCTCCATGAGGTCGTTCGGAGCGCCCCCGCTCACCGCCTCCGCCACCGCCAGACTGTGCCGCCGGACGACTTCATGCAGGGACTGCCGGTCTCCGCCCGCCTGGACGCCCAGCATGAGCCAGCGTTCGGTGGCCATGAACGGCATCTGGGCGTCGAGGTGGCGGCGGATCACGGCCTCCCGCACCTCGATGCCCGCCGCGATGTTGGTCACGAGGACCAGGATGGCATCCACCGCGAGGAATGCCTCCGGGATGGCGAGCCGGCGATTGGCGCTGTCGTCGAGGGTCCGCTCGAGCCACTGGGCGGCGGCGGTATGCGCGGTGTTCGGCTGCAGCGAGATGACGAAGCGCGCGAGCGCGTTGATCCGCTCGGAGCGCATCGGGTTCCGCTTGTACGCCATGGCGCTGGAGCCGATCTGCTCGCTTTCGAACGGCTCCAGCAGCTCGCCCTCATGCTGGAGCAGGCGCATGTCGTTGGCCATCTTCGCCGCCGACTGGGCGATCCCGCTCAAGGCGTCGAGGATGACGCTGTCCGCCTTCCGCGGATAGGTCTGGCCCGTCACGGCGAACGGCTGGTCGAATCCCATGCGCGCCGAGACCCGGCGGTCGAGCTCGCGCACCGCCGCGTGATCGCCGCGGAAGAGCTCGAGGAAGCTCGCCTGGGTGCCGGTGGTGCCCTTGCAGCCGCGGAACCGGAGCGTGGCGAGCCGGTGCGTGAGCTCCTCGACGTCGAGCGCGAAGTCCTGCATCCAGAGGGTGGCGCGCTTCCCGACGGTGGTGAGCTGGGCCGGCTGGAAATGGGTGTAGGCCAGGCACGGGGTTGCCGCGTGTCGCGTGGCGAAGCCGGCAAGCGCGTCGAGCACCGCGATGAGCCGGCCGAGCACGAGGCGGAGCGCCTCGCGCATGAGGATCAGGTCGGAGTTGTCGGTGACGAAGCAGCTGGTGGCGCCGAGATGGATGTAAGGCCGCGCGGCCGGGGCCTGCTCGCCGAAGGCGTGGATGTGGGCCATCACGTCGTGACGGAAGCGTCGCTCGTACGCCGCCGCGGCCTCGAGGTCGATGTCGTCGAGATGTGCCCGCATCTGCGCGAGCGCCTCGT
This sequence comes from Gemmatimonadales bacterium, assembly GCA_035765075.1. Classification (GTDB taxonomy): domain Bacteria; phylum Gemmatimonadota; class Gemmatimonadetes; order Gemmatimonadales; family GWC2-71-9; genus CAMLLJ01. Next base: position 1,964 of record DASTYH010000390.1, on the reverse strand, counting down.
CCGGGATCGCCAGGCCGAGCTCGCGCTCCGCTTCCGCGAGCGTGAGCCAGAGACGACGCCAGAGCGCGATGCGCTGCCGCTCGCCCCAGAGCGCCTGCATGGCGGGGGAGGCGTAGCGGGTCCCGAGCGGGGAGCGATAGCGGTCGTCGGTCATCAGAACGTGAGGTCCACGAAGTGGTAGACGCCGTCGCGCTCGAAGGTGAGGCGGAACGGCTGGCGCGGCTCGATGCCCCGGAGGAGCTCGGCAAGCTGCGCCGCCTCCCGGATGCGAATCCGGTTGACCCCGATGATCACGTCGCCGGCACGGAGGCCGGTGGCGCGGGAGACCTCCGGGCTCAGGCGGTAGATGAGTGCGCCGTCGGCGGCGCGCAGGTTGCGCTCGGCCTGGATTGCCGCGGTGACGCTCACCAGCTCGAGGTCGCGGAGGATCGTGACCTTCTCCGCCGAGACCGTGGGGAGGTCGCCGGTGACGATCCGCCGCCGCACCACGCGGTCCCCGTCCCGCACGCCAAGCTCCACGGCGTCGCCGACATGGAGGTCGAGCTTGACCGCTTCCCAGTCGAGATAGTTGCGGAGCCGGCGGCCACTGGCTTCGGTGACCACATCACCCGCCTCGATTCCGGCGCGCTCCGCCGGCCCGCCGGGCGCCACCAGCGTCACCGTCACGCCGCCGGCGCTCTTCCAGTCGGCCATGTTCCTGGGGCCCGCCACCTCGAGTCCGGTCCAGGCCCGGCGGACGGTGCCGCTCCGGACGATCTCGTCGGCCACCCGGATGGCGCGCTCGATCGGGATGGCGAAGCCGACGCCGATGGAGCCCCCGGAACTGGAGAAGATCGAGGAGTTGATCCCGACGACTTCGCCGAGCGCATTGACCAGCGGGCCGCCGGAATTGCCGGGATTGATCGCGGCGTCGGTCTGGATCATGTCGAGATAGAGGCCGGCCTGCTCGCCGCTCGGCAGGATGTTGCGCCCGGTGGCGCTGACCACGCCGACGGTGACCGTGGGCTCGTCGTTCCCGAGCATGTAGGCGAAGGGATTGCCGAGTGCCACGACCCATTCGCCCGTCATGAGATCGGTGCTCCGGCCGATGCGGCCGACGGGGAGATCGCCGGCGTCGATCTTCACCACGGCGATGTCGGTGATGGGGTCCTCCCCGAGCACGCGGCCGGGGAAGTCGCGGCCGTCGGGGAGGGTCACCACCAGCCGCTCGGCGCCGCCCACCACATGCTGGTTCGTGATGATGACGCCGTCGGGGCGGGCGATGAGGCCGGTGCCGTAGCCCTGGACGACCCGCTCGACGCCCTGCGGAACGAAGAACGCATCCCACGCCGTCCGCGGGGTGATGCGCTGGCGGCTCGTGGCGTTGATCGAGACGACGGCGGGTGAGACGGCCTCCACCGCGCTGACCACCGCGGTGCGACGCGAGGCGTCGACGGAACCGCGGGAGCGGGGGACGCCCGCCTGGCTCGCTCCCTCCCGCGAGGTCACCGTTTCGCGGATCTCCGCGGGCGCATCCGCGCGCTGGCACGCGCCGAGCGCGAGGAGCGCGAGCAGTGCGGCGCGCCGCACGCCGGTCCCCTCAGCCCTCTCGCAGCGTCTCATGCAGTTCCTCGGCGGGCGCCCGATAGCTGGACGCGGGATAGGTGGCGTGCGCGAAATAGAGTCCTTCGGGCGGCGCCGGTGCGCTCGTCTCCTGATTGTCGCGGCTCGCGAGGAGCCGGGCCATGTCGCCGGCGGCACGCCGGCCGAGCGCGATCTCGATCATGGTGCCGACGAGCATGCGCACCATGTGATGCAGGAAGCGATCGGCCTCGATGTGGAACTCGACGCCCCGGTCGCCAGGCCGTCGGCGCCACTCCGCGCGCGTGATCGTGCAGCGGTGGTGCGGCTTTTCCTGGCCCCTGACGCTGAAGGCCTCGAAGTCGTGCGTTCCGCGAATCACCTCCGCGAGCGACGTGAGCGTT
>DASTYH010000389.1:0-3694 GCA_035765075.1 Gemmatimonadales bacterium | reverse complement strand
GCCCACCTGATCGAGACGGGCTGGGTGGCTCGCGTCGTTCCCCGCGATACGCGAGAGGTGGAGATGACCGGTACGCCGCCGCCGCCCGGGCCCCCCGTCGAGCGCCTCCCGAACGGGCTTCGAACCGGGCACCTGGTGACGGTCGACGCCGGGCACGGCGGCGAAGATCCGGGAACCCGCGGCGTCTATCTCCCGCGGGGCGTCGTCGAGAAGGACATCACCCTCGATGTCGCCCTGATGCTCCGCGAGGAACTGCAGAACCGCGGCATCAAGGTCCGCATGACGCGCACGACCGACGTGCGGCCGAACCTCGGGCGCCGGGCCACCATGTGTGGTGCCGACTGCGATCTCTTCGTCAGTCTTCACGTGGACGCGCTCGATCCCAGGCGCAACCGGAACTACCAGTCGGTGGACGGGTTCCACACGATCATCATCGGCGAGGAGAACACCGCCGAATCGGACCGGATCGCCCGGCTGGAGAACGAGGCCTTGCGCTTCGAGACCCCCGAGGAAGGCGGCAGCGCGGCGGGGGAGCTCGGCTTCATCCTGAAGGACCTCCAGATGAACGAGTACCTGCACGAGTCCGCCCGGGCCGGTGCCCTCGTCCAGGAGCACCTTGCGCCGCGACACCCGGGTCGGAACCTCGGCGTGAAGCAGTCCAACATCCTCGCCGTGCTCAACACGGCGCGCCGGCCGGCCATTCTCGTGGAGATGGGCTTCAGCAGCCACCGCAATGACGCCCGCTTCCTGGCCTCCGGGGCGGGGAAGCGGAAGATCGCCCAGGGAATCGCGGAGGCGATCGTGGCCTACCTCCTCGAGTACGAGCGGCGAACGGGCACGTCGGTCCAGGCGGAGGCATCGTGAGGCGCGCGCTGCTGGTACTTCTCGTCCTCGCCGTACCCGGCTGCGCGTACTACAACGCCATGTACAATGCGCGGCGGCTCACCGATGCCGCGGAGAAGGCCGAGCGCGAGGGTCGCACCTTCGACGCGAATTCCTTCTGGGGCCAGGTGACGGTCAAGGCGGAGACGATGCTCGCCCGCCACGGCGACAGCCGGTACGCGCCGGAGGCCAACGCCCTCCTCGGTCGGGCGCAGGCGCGGCTCGGCAACTGCGCCCGCGCCCGGCCCGCCCTCGAGGCGGCCCTCGCCTATCCGCTCGACTCGGCGGTGGCGAGCGAGTCGCGCTACGCCCTGGCCGGATGCTATTCCGCCCTCGGCCTCCATCAGCAGGCGCTCACGGCCTACGAACAGATTCTCGGGAGCTCCGATTCCGCCCGGCAGGATACGGTGCGTGTCGGCCTCCTCCGCTCGCTTCGAGCGGCGGGCCGGGCGGATGAGGCCGTAGCGCTGACCGAGCGATATCCCGGACTCCCCCGGGCGGCCCGGCTCGAGGCGCTGGCGGCGGCGGGGAGAGGGGCCGAGGCCCTCGCGCTCGCCGATTCGCTGCTTGCGGGCCGGGACAGCACGGTCGCCTGGGACTCCATCATCGTCTGGCTCGCACGGCGCGACCGCGCGACCGCGTCGCAGCTGGTGGACCGCGCCGTTGCCGCGCCCGGCGTGCAGCCCTCCACCGGCGCCCTCTGGCTGCTCGACGATGCCACCCGGCTCGCGGAGGACCCGGTGCGCGCGCGCGCGAGACTGGAACGCGTGCGCGATCAGCAGGGCGCGCCGGACGCCGCGGCCACCGCGCGGCTTCGACTGATCCGGCTCGACCTCGCGGCCACGACCTCCGAGGCCGAGCTTCCCCCGCTGCTGGTCCGGCTCGAGCGCGAGGCGGCGGAGTCGCCGCTCGCCGCGGAAGCGGAGGGGCTGGCAGCCGCCATTCGACTCGTGGCCTCGGCCGCCGATTCCGCCAGTGCCGCCGTCGCGGCGGGAGACCTGGCGCTCTTCCTCGCGGCCGAGGCCGCCCGCGATCAGCTCCACGCGCCCGCGCTCGCGAGTGCGCTCTTCCTCCGGGTCCCCGTCGTATGGCCCGGATCCCCGTATGCGCCGAAGGCCCTGCTCGCTGCGGCCCAGCTTCGGGGTGGCGATACCCTCCTCGTGATGGAGGCGGAGTCGCGCTATCCCACGAGTCCCTATGTCGTGCGCGACGGCGCCGATCGCATCGCGGCGCTCCGCGCGCTGGAGGACTCGCTCGGCGCCTTCGCGGCGGCTCGCGGCGTCACCGCGCCACCGTCGACCCGCCGGCCCCCTCCCCAGCGGCCGGGCCCCGCCCGCGCACAGCCGACCGGTCCGGTGAGGTGAAGGCGCTGCTCGGCAGGGAACTCTTCGGTACCACCTTCCAGAATCCCGTCATCCTGGCCGCCGGCACCGCCGGTTACGGCCTCGAGCTCGCGGGCGTGTCGGACCTCGACCGCCTCGGCGGGATCGTCTGCAAGGCGGTGTCGGCGGAGCCGCGGGAAGGGAACCGCCCCCCGCGGGTGGCCGAGTTCCCCGGGGGAATGCTGAACTCGGTCGGCCTCGCCAACCCCGGCCTCGCGCGGGTCCGTGCGCACGAGCTCCCCCGGCTCGCTGCCGCACTCACACGGTGCCGGATCGTCGTGAACGTGGTGGGCTTCACGCTCGAGGAATACGCGCGCGTCGTCGCGGGCCTGGAGCCGGTGGACGGAATCGTGGCCTACGAGCTCAATCTCTCCTGTCCCAACACCTCCGCCGGGGGGGTGGAATTCGGCGCCGACGCGGCCTGTGTCGCCCGGATCGTGGCCGAGTGTCGGCGCGCGACCCGCCGCGGGATCTCGGCCAAGCTCTCGCCCACTTTGCCCGACATTGCTGGAATGGCGGTGGTGGCGCGGGATGCAGGCGCCGACGCGGTGAGCGTCGTGAATACGATTCCCGGTCTCCTCTTCGAGGGCGCCGGCACGCGGCTCGGACACGGCAACGGAGGGGTGAGCGGACCGGCGCTGCTCCCGATCGGGGTGCTGGCCGTGCGGCGGGTCATCGAGCGGAGCGGGGGAATGCCCGTCATCGGCGTGGGAGGCGTGCGATCCGCGGATGACGCCCGGCAATACCTGCGCGCCGGGGCGACCCTCGTGGGCGTCGGGACGGCGGCGCTCGCCGACCCCCGGGTGCCGGAGCGGATCGTGCGCGACCTGGAGCGGAACGGTGACTGAGCTCGTCGTGGCCCTCGACGTCGAATCCGGCGACGCGGCGGAGCGCCTCCTCGACCGGCTCCCCGGCGCCCGCTGGGTGAAGGTCGGGTCGGTGATCATGGGGCGCGAGGGGCCGCCGCTCGTCCGGCGCCTTGCGGCGCGCGGCCTTTCGGTCTTCCTCGACCTCAAGTGGCACGACATCCCGAATACCGTGGCGGGTGCCGTCTCGGCGGCGCGGGATGCCGGCGCGGCGATGGCGACGGTGCACTCCCTGGGCGGTACCGCCATGATGGAGGCGGCGGCGCGCGCGGCCGGCGACGTCGCGATCGTCGGCGTCACCGTGCTCACGTCGCATGACGCCCCCGGCTACGATCGCGCCCTCGGGCGTACGGGGACGGCCCTCGATCGCGAGGTAGTCCGGCTGGCGCGGGCGGCGATGGGGGCTGGGCTCGCCGGGATCGTCTGCTCGCCGAGGGAGCTCCCCGCGGTGCGGGAGGTCGTAGGGGCGGGAGGGCGGCTCGTCGTTCCGGGTATCCGGCGCGGCGGCGACAGCGCGGGCGACCAGGCGCGAACCGCCGCGCCGGGGGAGGCCGCCGCCCTCGG
>DASTYH010000388.1:0-3702 GCA_035765075.1 Gemmatimonadales bacterium | reverse complement strand
TACTGGATGCGGATGACGCGCCTGCTCGAGGAGCGGCTCGTCGCGCTCTACCGGCAGACGAAGGTCGTCGGCGGCCTGTTCCGCTCGCTCGGCCAGGAGGCCGACGCCGTCGGCTCCGCCTTTGCGCTCGAGCCGCGCGATGTCCTCTCCCCGCTCATCCGCAATCTGGGGTCGATGCTCGTGAAGGGCGCAACGCCGCTGGAAATCCTCCGCCAGTACATGGCGCGAGGCGATTCACCGACGCGGGGCCGGGAGCTGAACATTCATTTCGGCGACACGGTCCGGGGCTTCATCGGGCAGATCTCCCACCTGGGCGACATGGTCCCGGTGATGGCCGGCGTGACGCTCTCCTTCCGGCTCCGGGGCGAGGACCGGGTGGGACTCGTCTACGTGGGGGACGGCGCCACTTCCACCGGCGCCTTCCACGAGGGGATCAACGTCGCCGCCGTGCAGCGCTGCCCCCTCGTCGTGGTGGTCGAGAACAACGGCTACGCCTACTGCACCCCGGTGACGAAGCAGACGGCCGCGCGCCATTTCGTGGACAAGGCGCCTGGATACGGCATCCGCGGCGTCCAGGCGGACGGCAACGACGTGCTCGCCGTCTATCAGGCCACCCGTGAGGCGGTGGACCACGCCCGGGCGGGCGGCGGCGTCACCCTGGTCGAGCTGATCACCTACCGCCGGAAGGGCCACGCCGAGCACGACAATCAGTCGTACGTCCCCCAGGGGGAGATCGAGCGCTGGGCGGCCGAGAACGATCCCGTCGATCGCTACGTCCGGGTGCTCCGGGACCAGCTCGGCTTCGACGCCGATGCCCTGGCCCGGGTGGACGACCGCGTGCGGGAAGAAATCGATGCGGCAACGGACGAGGCGGAGCGTTCGCCCTTCCCGGAGCCGCGGGACTGCCTCGTGGGGATCTACGCCGACCCTCCCGCCGCACCGGTGCTCTGGTATCGGGAGGGGTTTCGTTCGGCCGTCGAGCGGAATGAACGCGCGGAAGGGTGGGGGACCTATGACGCGCGCTGACGTGGCCGGCGGCGAGGTCACCTACCTCGAGGCGATCCGTCAGGCGCTCTTCGAGGAGATGGAGCGGGATCCCGCCGTGTTCTGCCTCGGCGAGGACATCGGGGCCTACGGCGGCGCGTTCAAGGTGACCGATGGCCTGCTCGAGCGCTTCGGTGATCGGCGCGTGATCGACACGCCGATCAGCGAGGCGGCGATCGTCGGCGCCGCGGCGGGCGCCGCGCACATGGGGATGCGGCCGGTCTGCGAGATGCAGTTCATCGACTTCATCTCGTGCGCGTACGACATGCTCACCAACTACGTGGCGACGGCGCGCTACCGCGCCTTCCTGCCCTGTCCCATGGTGGTGCGCGGACCCAGCGGCGGCTACGTCCGCGGGGGACCGTTCCATTCGCAGAACCCGGAAGCGGCGTTCCTGCACACGCCGGGACTCAAGATCGTGTATCCGGCCACGCCGGCGGATGCCAAGGGCCTCCTCAAGAGCGCCATCCGGGACGAGGACTGCGTGCTCTACTTCGAGCACAAGTACCTCTACCGGCGGATCCGCGAGACGCTGCCGGAGGGCGATCACCTCGTGCCGATCGGCAAGGCGCGGGTGGCGCGGGACGGGAAGGACCTCTCGATCATCACCTATGCCGCGACGGTCTGGAAGGCGCTGGAGGCCGCGGCGCAGCTGGAGGCCGAGGATGGCCTGTCGGTGGAGGTGATCGACCTGCGCACGCTGCTTCCCCTCGATGACGAGGCCATCGTGGCCACGGTGCGGAAGACCAATCGCGTGCTCATCGTGCACGAGGATACGGAAACGGGCGGCATTGCCGGCGAGATCACGGCTCGCATCAACGACCTCGCCTTCGAATGGCTCGACGCCCCCGTCAAGCGCGTGGCCGCGCACGACGTGCCGCTTCCCTATGCGCCCGCGCTCGAGGACTTCGTCCTCCCCCAGACGAGCGACATCGTGCGGGCGGCGCGGTGGCTGGCGGCATACTGAGGGGGTCGGACGGTCGGACAGTCGGACGGTCGGAAGGCGTCGGAAACGGGGTTAGATTTGAGGGCTGAGGGACGCCACCGGAGCGGTCCGACCTTCCGGCTGTCCGACCGTCCGACTGACCGCCAACGCACTGAAGGACACACGCACATGGCCCGCATCGACGTCATCATGCCCCAGATGGGCGAATCCATCGCCGAGGGCACGCTCTCGAAGTGGCTGAAGAAGGTGGGGGACGCGGTCAAGCGCGACGAGCCGATCTTCGAGATCTCGACCGACAAGGTGGATGCCGAGATTCCGGCGCCGTCCGCGGGGATTCTCGCGGAGATCCTGGTGCAGGAGGGCGAGACGGTGGCGGTGCAGACCGTGGTCGCGCGGCTCGAGACCGAGGCGGCCGCCGGCGCGGCGGCCCCGGCTCCCGCTCCGGCCAAGGCGCCCGCGGAAGCCGCTCCGGCTGCCAGGGCCGCCGCCGCGCCGGCCCCGTCGGCCGCCCCGGCCAAGCCGGCTCCCGCCCCGGCTCCGCCCCCGCCGCCCGCGCCCGCTCCGCCCGCAGTCCCGACCGCCGCTTCCGCGGGAACGGTCAATGGCGCCGAAACCACCGAAGACCGGCTCCGGCGCCGCTCGACGCCGCTCGTACGCAAGATGGCGGCGGAGCACAACCTCGACATCAGCGCCATTCCCGGGTCGGGCCTCGCCGGTCGCGTCACCCGGAATGACGTCCTGAGCTATCTCGAGGGCGGCGCCGCGCAGCCCGCCGCCGCCGCACCGGCCCCGGCACCCGCACGGCCGGCCCCCGCGGCTGCGGCTCCCGCCACCGTCACCCACCCGGCGGCCGATCCATGGGAGGGCGACAAGGTCGAGCCGTGGTCCCGCATCCGGAAGCTCACCGCGGACCACATGATCATGTCGCGGCGGGTCTCGGCCCACGTCAACACGATCTTCGAGGTGGACTACACGCGGGTGGCGCAGCTCCGGGCCATGAAGAAGAAGGAGTACGCCGAACGGGGCGTGAACCTGACCTTCCTGGCCTTCATCGCCAAGGCGGTGGCGGACAACCTGCGGAAGCATCCGGTCATCAACGCGGCCGTCGCCGCCGAGGCCACGATCCTTCGCCGCGACATCAACCTCGGGATTGCGGTGGCGCTCGACTGGGGGCTGATCGTGCCGGTAATCAGGCACGCCGACGAGCTCTCGCTCCTCGGCGTGGCCCGGGCCATCAACGATCTCGGGGAGCGCGCCCGCTCCCGGAAGCTGAATCCGGACGAGGTCCAGCGGGGCACGTTCACGATCACCAATCCCGGCGTCTTCGGCTCGGTGATCGGCACGCCGATCATCAACCAGCCGCAGGTGGCGATCCTCTGCGTGGGCGCCATCGAGAAGCAGCCGGCGGTGATCACGGTGGACGGGGCCGACAGCATCGGGATCCGCACCCGGGGCATGCTCTCGCTGGCCTTCGACCACCGGATCGTGGACGGCTCCGACGCCGACCGGTTCATGGCCGACGTGAAGGCCACGCTGCAGGCGTTCCCGGAGAACGCGGTCTGACGATGCCGCGGACGCTCACCGCCGCGCGCGCGATGGTGCGTCCCGAGGACGAAGCGACGTACCTCGCGCTCCTCCCCGGACGGGCGGACGCGGCCCGGCGGCGGGGCGCTCGGTTCTGGGTCTTCCGGAACCGCTTCACTGCCGGCGCC
>DASTYH010000387.1:0-2544 GCA_035765075.1 Gemmatimonadales bacterium | reverse complement strand
GACGAAGTAGCCTGCGTGGGGACGGTCGTGGCGAAGCAGGTGAGTCCCACGCGGCGTGGTCTCCGGATCTTCAGTGCGGTCATCCGCGACGAGAGCGGCGTCCTGGAGTGCGTCTGGCCGGGCCAGCCCTTTCTCGATCGCGCCATCGTAGTCGGCCAGACGCTGCTCGTCTCCGGACCGATCCGGTTCTATCATGGCCGCCAGATGGCGCCGCGGGAGCACATCATCCTCGCCGAGGCCGAGGGAGACGCCGATCCGCTGGCGGCGGGGAAGGTGCTGCCGGTATACCCGGCCACCGAGGGGCTGAGCCACAAGATCATCCGTTCGCTGATCGACCGGCACCTCGATGAGCTGATCCCGCTCGCCCCCGATCTTCTTCCCGAACCGCTCCGCCGCTCGCTCGACCTCCCGCAGCTCCCCGACGCGTTGCGCGCCGTTCACCGACCGGTGTCGATCGCCGAGGCGGAGCGGGGCCGCCGCCGTCTCGCGTTCGACGAGCTCTTCGACCTGCAGCTCACGCTCGCGCGCGCGCGGACGATCGCCCGGCGGGTGCGGGCGAGCGGCATGCGCTTCGAGCTGCATCGCACGCTTACCTCCCAGCTCCGCCGGAGTCTCCCCTGGGAGCTGACGGCCGACCAGCGGCGCGCGCTCGCGGACATCACGGCGGACATGACCTCGGAGCGGCGCATGCATCGGCTGCTCATGGGGGATGTGGGGACGGGGAAGACCGTCGTGGCGCTCTTCGCCATGCTGCTCGCGCTCGAAAACGGATTCCAGGCGGCGCTCATGGCGCCGACGGAGCTCCTCGCGGAGCAGCACGCCGCCACGCTCGCGCGGCTGCTCGAGGCGCTGGAGCTCCGGCCGGAGGTCCTCCTCGGGCGGCTGACTGCGGCCGAGAAGGCGGCGGTACGGAAGCGGATCGCGGCCGGGGCCGCACGGCTGGTGGTGGGCACGCATGCGCTGGTGCAGGAGACGGTCCGCTTCGAGCGACTCGGACTCGTGGTGATCGACGAGCAGCACCGGTTCGGCGTGGAGCAGCGTTCCGCGCTCATCGGGAAAGGAGCCGCACCGGACGTGCTCCTGCTCTCGGCGACCCCGATCCCGCGCTCGCTCGCGCTCACGCGCTATGGTGACCTCGACGTATCGATCCTCAGGGAAAAGCCGCCGGGGCGCGGCACGATCCGGACGGCCCTCCGCACCGAGGACCAGCGCCCGCGCGTCCTCGATTTCATCGAGCGCGAATGCGAGGCCGGCCGCCAGGCCTATGTCGTGCTGCCGGTCATCGAGGAATCGGAGCGGGCGGACCTCCGCGCGGCGACCACGATGGCGGAACAGCTGGCGGATCGCTGGCCGTCGCTCACGGTGGGACTGGTGCATGGCCGGATGAAGGCGGAGGAGCGGGACGAGGTGATGCTGCGGTTCCGCCGGAACGAGATCCACGTCCTGGTGGCCACGACGGTGATCGAGGTGGGGATCGACGTGCCCAATGCGACCACGATGGTGATCGAGCATCCGGAGCGCTTCGGGCTCGCCCAGCTGCACCAGCTGCGCGGCCGCGTGGGCCGCGGCGGGTCCGACAGCTACTGCGTGCTGATGACCGGCGAGGGGACCCCCGATCGGCTCCGCGCCTTTGCCGGGACCGAGGACGGCTTCCGGATCGCCGAGCTCGACCTCGCGGAGCGCGGAATGGGTGACCTCATCGGGGCGCGGCAGTCGGGTGGATTCGATGTGCGGCATGCCCGGCTGCCGGACGATGAAGACCTGCTCGAGCGGACCCGGGGTCTCGCGGAGGAGATCATCGAGGCCGATCCGACGCTCGTCCGCGGAGAGCACCAGCGCCTCCGGGAGCGAGTCCTCGCGCGTTTTCCCCGGGCCGTGGATTTCTTCCGGACGGGGTGACCCTCGCGGCGCGGGAAAAGCCGCCGTAACTTGGAAGCGCCCACCACGACCATCGTCCGACCATAGCTGCGCCCGCGCACGGCACCTGCCGTGCCACGGTATTCACCCTGTTCGGAGGAATGCCCGATGGAAGCTCGGTCCTCATCCCCGGCGATGACCCAGGGAGCGTTGATGAAGGCGACGGTGACGGGAACGCTGCTGCAGGTCGCGATGGTGGTCCTGGGGCATTTCGTCCCCGCCATCGCGCAGGGTTTCGCCATCGTCGGGACCGCCCTCGGCGCGGTCACGGGGTTCCTCTTCGCGAAGTGGGGCGGTCGGGCCACGCGCATGGGGTCGGCCACCGGCGGCGCGCTGGCGGGCGGCGTCGCAGGGCTTCTCGGCTCGATCGTCTCGGCGGCCATGGGGGATGTGGATGTGCGGACCGTGGGGATCGCCACGATCAGCACCGTGGTTGCCGGTCTCCTCGGCGGCGCGGTCGGCCACCGGAAGCAGCCGTAGCGCCGCGCGGGCGGCCGCTCGCTACCAGGCCACCCGCAACCCGAGATGCGTCACCCCGGGGCGGAAGGAGACTTCCGGCTCGAACGGAATGTTTTCCGGCCGCCCTCGCGGGCGACTGAATTCCCAGACGAACAGCACCGCCGCTCC
>DASTYH010000386.1:0-5831 GCA_035765075.1 Gemmatimonadales bacterium | reverse complement strand
CGCCTCGCAGGGCGCCGATTCGCTCGAGGCGCGGCGGCGGGCGGCGGGGAGGCTCGGCGACCCGTCGGTGGCGGGGCGCGCGCGCGTGCCCACCAGCCAGGCGGACAACGACGCCGAGATCCAGGCGATCGAGAAGCGGCTCAAGTGCACCTGCGGCTGCACGCTCGACATCTACACCTGCCGCACCACCGACTTCACCTGCACCTACTCCCCCGAGCTGCATCGGGAGGTGGTGGCGCTGTACGACGAGGGTAAGTCGGCGGACGAGATCCTCGCGGCCTTCGTCGCGAAGTACGGCGAGGAGGCGCTGATGGCGCCGGAGCCGGAAGGCTTCAACCTCGCCGGCTATCTCGTGCCCGGGGTGGTCGTCACCGGCCTCGGCGCCACACTCCTCTGGGTCCTGGCGCGGCGGAACCGGATGGCGCGGGCCGCCGCGGTGGCCGCGCCGGTGGCCACCGGAGCGACCGTCGCGCCGGACCTGGGCGACGTGACGAGCGACGAGCTCGAGGCGCTCGAGCGCGAGCTGGCGGAGGACGCATGATCGTCGGAGGGAGCCGATGATGCTCGAGGTCCTGGCGGCCGCGGTGCTCGCCGTCATCCTGCTGTGGATGGTGCTCGGGCCGCTGATGCGGCCCGTTCAGCAGCGGCCGCATATCTGGGAGCCGCCGGACCCGGAGGAGACGCCGAGGGGTGCGGCGGTGGCGGCGCTCCGGGAGATCGAGTTCGACCGGGAGACGGGAAAGCTCTCGGAGACGGACTATGCCGACCTCAAGGCGCGCTACACCCGTGAGGCCGTGGCGGCGCAGCGCGGGGAGGAGCGGGCGACGGCCGCCGTGGCGGGCCCCGGCGGTGTCGGCCCGGCCTCCGATGTGGAGGCGATGATCGCCGCGCGGGCTCGCGCCATCGCCGGCGGCGCGGCGCCGCCCTGCCGCATCTGCGGCCCGCGGCCCGAGCCGGACGCCGTCTACTGCTCCACCTGCGGGCGCCCGCTGGAGACGGGGCACCACTGCGGGAGCTGCGGCGCCGTGCTTCCTCCCGGCAGCAACTTCTGCGAGAGCTGCGGCGCGCGGGTGGCGGCGTAGCGCCCGCGCTCAGAGATCGAGTGACGCGGCGAGCGTCACCCCGGCGGATCGGAGCTTCCGCGCCCCGTACCCCTCCGGCAGGTCATCCCGCTCGAGCGGGCTCGCCGAGATCCCCCCGCCGATCGCATTCACGACGGTCACCCCACCCAGATGGAATTCGATCGCCAGCTCACCCTGGACGCCGGCGCGTGCGCGGACCGGATCGGTTCCCGGCGCCCAGAGGTCGAGCGCCGGACCGGCTCCGAGCGTGACACGCGCCTGACCGGCGCGGGCGAGGCAGAGGAGCGCGTCGGCCGCGAGGCGGGTCCGGTCGAGGGATGGCTCGGCGGCGGTGATGGTGACGTCCGCGTTCCGGACCTCGAGCCGGGCGGAGAGGTGTTCGGCTGAGAGGCGGATCCGGAGCGGCCCGATCGCGCGCCAAGCGCTCGCCCCGATCGCCGTCGAGCGCGAGGGGCCGATTGCCCGTTCCGGCGTGGCCACCGCGGCGGCGGAGAAATGCATGAATGAGGTGAAGAGCCCCACCGACCATCCCTCACGCCGCGCCGCCTGCTGAGCGAAAGAGGGGGCGGCGATGAGGAGGAGGGCGGGCACGACGAGCGCCCCGACGTGGGTGGGCGGCTGACTCGGGGCGGGGCGGGAGGGCGGCATCGTCTCGTCGCGGCTGGGGTGGGCCACACGATGACGCCAGGCGCTCAACCCCGCCTCAAACCGCTTCCAGGCCGATAGATCGCGCCTGAGCGAGGTCGGGAAAAGCAAACCACGGAGGCGCGGAGACACGGAGGTACGCGGAGCAAGAACATTGTGTCTTCTCCGCGCGTCTCCGAGCCTTCGTGCCTCCGTGGTTCACGCCGCGCTTTTCCGGTACCGCATCTCCACACCCCCCGGCGCATAGTACCGGATGCCCGCTCCTCGTCCCGCCGCTTCCGCCACTCCCGCCCGGTCCGCCCCCCGCCTCCTCGCCCAGCTCCGCCACGCCCTCCGCACCCGCCACTACAGTCTCCGCACCGAGGAGGCCTATGTCGCCTGGGTCCGGCGGTACGTGAAGTTCCACGACCTCCGCCACCCGGCGGAGCTCGACCCGGCGGCGGTGGCGCGCTTCCTGAGCCACTTGGCCAACGAAGGCCACGTGAGCGCCTCCACCCAGAACCAGGCGTTGAGTGCGCTCCTCTTCCTCTATAGAGACGTCCTCGGCCGGGACTTCGGCTGGCTCGACGGCGTGGTCCGGGCCAAGCGCCCCAAACGGCTCCCCGTCGTCCTGAGCCCGGACGAGGTCCGCACCCTCCTCGGCCACCTCGACGGCGAGCGCTGGCTCATGGCCAGTCTCCTCTACGGCGCCGGCCTCCGGCTCCTCGAGGCGTGCACCCTCCGCGTCAAGGACGTTGACCTGGGCCAGCGCCAGGTCACCGTGCGCGGCGGGAAGGGCGGCCGCGATCGCGCCACGCTCCTCCCCGATCGCCTCGTGGCGCCGATGACCGAGCACCTCGCGCGAGTCGCGGAAGGCCACCGGCGGGATCTGGGCGCCGGGTGCGGGCGGGTCGTGCTCCCCAATCGCCTGGCGGAGAAGTATCCCAACGCGGGACACGAATGGATCTGGCAGTGGGTCTTTCCGGCGAGCCGGCTGCATTTCGATGGGCGTCTGGGCGAGTGGCGCCGCCACCACGTCCACGAGTCCGTCCTCCAGCGCGCGGTGCGCGAGGCGGCGCACCAGGCGGGAATCGCCAAGCGCGTGAGCTGCCACACCCTCCGCCACTCCTTCGCCACTCACCTCCTCGAGGACGGCTACGACATCCGCACCGTGCAGGAGCTCCTGGGCCACAAGGACGTGAGCACCACGATGATCTACACCCACGTCCTCACCCGCGGCGCCCGCGGCGTCCGGAGCCCCGCCGACCGGCTCTGAAGCGGGATCCGATGCGAAAGGCAGCGGCAAACCACGGAGGCGCGGAGACGCGGAGGCACTCGGAGCACAACAACATTGTGATCTCCGTGCGCCTCCGAGCCTCCGTGCCTCCGTGGTTCAACTACGACCGACAGCTGTTGGCGCGTGCGCCGTGCAGCTTCGTGCCTTTGCGGCTTCGCGCCTTCGCGTCGGGAAACGATCACTCCTCGGCCGCGAACTCGCAGCTGACCGACGGGTTCCACGGCGCGAACATCCCCTTCTCGTTCGGCGCCCACGCCCAGATGTGGAGCGCCCAGACGCCGAGCGGCACGTTGTGCGCGAACTCGCGGCCGAGGAGGGTCGGCGGGCTCGAGCCCTCGACGTAGGGGACCACGTAGTCCACGCCCACCAGGCGCATGCTTCCGCCCGGCTGCGGCTCGTACATCACGAGCTCCGGCTCGAGGATGTTCACCTCATCGTCCACCAGCTCCTCCTTGAGCCAGTGGAAGCCCTGGCCGCCCTCGCTCGAGATGGCGCACCCCGCCGGGAACTGGGTGTCGTAGCTCTCGCTCTGGGCCACGCGGATATCGTGGAAGCGAGCTGTGGCAGCGCGCACCTGGGCAATTGCCCGGAGGTCGGATGCGCTCAGCTCCTTGAACGTAGGGCTTCCGTGCCCCCTGTGGGCCGCCTCCACTGCCACGGGCTGGCTGGGGACGACGCGCCGCTCCTCGGTGAGCGTGGCGCCGCCGAGGTTGCAGGCGGAGATGCCGGCCGCGGCGGCGAGCGCCACGACGGCCACGGACCATCGGATCTGGGTGGTATGCATGACCTGCTCCTTGTGGGGGACTGAACCGGGCCGGCGGAGCCGGCCTGCCTGTACCGGACAAAGCCGGAAACCGGCCCGAACCGGCTCATCCGCACTTGCAGGGCTTCCGGCCGCCTCGATATTTCGGGGTGCGCCCTCCGGCGCCCTCCCCGCTCACGGTCCGCCGAAAGGTCCCAGCCCCGATGTCCCCTGCGGACGCGCCCGAGCTCGACGAGCTCTTCACGGCGGTCTACGACGCGCTCCGGCGCGTGGCCCATCGCCAGCTGAGCGGCGAGCCGACGGGGCACACCCTGGGCACCACCGGTCTCGTGCACGAGGCGTGGCTCGAGCTGGCGAAGCTCGACCGGATCCGCTGGCCGAGCCGGGCATACGTCCTCGCGGCGGCATCGCAGGCGATGCGGCGCATCCTCGTCGATTACGCCGTTGCCCGCCGGGCGCAGAAGCGAGGGGGCGGGGTCGTCGCTGAGCCGCTCGACGACGCCGTGGCGATGGCGGTCACCCGCGGTGACGAGCTCCTCGCGCTCGACGAGGCGCTGGGCCGGCTCTCGGCGGTGAACGAGCGCTGGGGCCGCGTGGTGGAGTGCCGGTTCTTCGGGGGGATGAGCGTCGAGGAGACGGCGGAGGCGCTCGAGACTTCCCCCGCCACGGTCAAGCGCGACTGGACCGTGGCGCGCGCCTGGCTCAACCGCGAGCTCGGTGATGGGACCTGAGGAGGCGCCCGACCGGGCGCGCCGCGCGGGCGCGCTCT
This sequence comes from Gemmatimonadales bacterium, assembly GCA_035765075.1. Classification (GTDB taxonomy): domain Bacteria; phylum Gemmatimonadota; class Gemmatimonadetes; order Gemmatimonadales; family GWC2-71-9; genus CAMLLJ01. The sequence goes on along the minus strand of DASTYH010000386.1, from coordinate 1,296 downwards.
TCGCCGAGGCGCTGGAGCGGGAGGGAGCGGAGCGTGAGCGCTTCCTGCGCGACGCGTGCGCGGGGGACGAGCGCCTCCGGGCCGACGTCGAGTCGCTCCTCGCGGCCCACGGCCGCCCCGGCGCGGTGGACCGGCTCGGCGCAGAGATCGAACCGATCGCCGCGCGGCTCCGCGGGCCGGCCGCGACGCTCGCCGGGTCCCGGGTCGGTCGCTACCAGGTGATCGAGCGGATCGGGGGCGGCGGCATGGGTGTCGTCTACCGGGGGATGGACACCCGGCTCGATCGCCCTGTCGCCCTCAAGTTTCTCGTTCCCCGGCTCCGCGCCGACGATTCCGCCGCCGAGCGCTTCCGCCTCGAGGCGCGCGCCATTGCCGCGCTCGACCACCCGAACATCTGCACCCTCTACGAGATCGGCGAAGGGGAAGGGGGCCACCTCTTCCTCGCGATGCCGCTCTACGACGGGGAGACGCTGCAGGCGCGCATCGCGCGCGGCCCGCTCCCGGTCGGCGAGGCGGTTGCCATCGCGATCCAGGTCGCGCGCGGACTCGCCAAGGCGCACGCGCGCGGCATCGTGCATCGCGACATCAAGTCGTCGAACGTGCTCATCACCGACGACGGCATCGTCAAGCTCCTCGACTTCGGGATCGCCAAGCTCACCGGTGTGGCGCTCACCGGCGCGGCGGGACCGCTCGGTACCACGCCCTACATGAGTCCCGAGCAGGTGGCAGGGAGCCCGGTGGACCATCGCACCGATCTCTGGTCCCTGGGCGTGCTCCTCTTCGAGATGCTCGCGGGGCGGAAGCCGTTCGCGGGGCAGACGGCGAGCGAGGTATCGGAAGCGATCCGGCGGGGCGACCTGCCCTCGCTCGCGCGTCAGCGCGCGGATGTCCCGGCACCGCTCGAGCGCATCGTTGCGACCGCGCTCCGGAAGCGGCGGGAGGAGCGGTATCAGTCGGCGCAGGAGTTCGAGGCCGAGCTGCTGACGCTCGGTGTTACGGCGGCGCTTCCCGCCGGCGCGATCACCCCCTCGCCGCCGGCGGGACCGCAGCGCGCGGGTCGACGGGCGCGGGGGCTCGCTCGTGGCGCCCTCGCCGCGGTCGCTGTCCTCCTCCTCGCGGTGGCGCTCTCCCTCACCCTTCCCCGGCGGCGCGCGACGGCGGCGCGCGTGCCGGCGAGCATTGCCGTCCTTCCCTTTGCCGACCGGAGCGCGGCGGGCGACCAGGAGTATTTCACCAATGGCATCACGGACGAGCTGATCGCGACGCTGGCGCGGATCGAGGGCCTTCGCGTCGCGT
>DASTYH010000385.1:0-2402 GCA_035765075.1 Gemmatimonadales bacterium | reverse complement strand
GACGATCAGGTAGGGGTCGCCGCTCTCGACGCCGGTGCCCGCGACGTCCTCCGGCGTGGTGGTCACGCTGACCTGCTCGAGCCCGTTCGGGAGCTGGGTGACCACGATCTTCTCGACGATGCGACCGGTGAGCTCGACCGGCTCGCCCACCTCGTCCTCGCCGCACCAGCCGACGATCTGGACGCCATCCAGCTCGTAGACGTGCTCCTCCACGATGCGCTCGGGCTGCGCGGCAATGGCGGCGCCCTGGTCGAGCCGAATGGCCTCCACCGGCGCTGTCGAAGTGGAGTCGCACGCGGCGGCCAGCGCGACGGTCGCGGCAAGGCCGGCAAGACGGAACGAACGCATCGGGATTCTCCTGAAACGGGTGTGAGGCGGGAGCGCGGTGTGCATTCCCGGGAGCCATGGCGCAGAACCGGGGGAAAAGCAGACATTCTGGCGCCCTCCCCGCTCCTGCCGTAGCTTCCGGCAACCCCTTCGAAGACATCCCCATCACGTCGCCCGAGGCCCCGGAACGGCTTGCTGCCGCGCTCGCCGACCGCTACCGCATCGAGCGCGAGCTCGGCCAGGGCGGGATGGCGACGGTCTACCTGGCCCACGATCTCCGGCACGACCGGAAGGTGGCCCTCAAGGTCCTCAAGCCGGAGCTCGCCGCCGTGCTCGGCGCCGAGCGCTTCGTCGCCGAGATCCGGACCACCGCCGCCCTGCAGCATCCCCACATCCTCCCCCTCTTCGATTCCGGCACCGCCGACGGTTTTCTCTACTACGTCATGCCGTTCATCGACGGCGAGACCCTGCGAAGCCGGCTCGACCGCGAGCGGCAGCTCGGCATCGACGAGGCGGTGCGGCTCACGAGTGACATTGCCGACGCGCTCGACTATGCCCACCGCCACGGCGTGATCCACCGCGACATCAAGCCGGAGAACATCCTCCTGCACGATGGCCGTCCCGTGGTGGCCGACTTCGGCATCGCCCTCGCGGTGAGCGCGGCGGCGGGCGGGCGGATGACGGAGACCGGACTCTCCCTGGGCACGCCGCACTACATGAGCCCCGAGCAGGCCACGGCCGATCGCGAGATCACGGCCCGGAGCGACATCTACTCGCTCGGCAGCGTGCTCTACGAGATGCTGACCGGCGATCCGCCGCACACCGGCGCGTCGGCGCAGCAGATCATCATGAAGATCGTGACGGAGGAGGCGCAGCCGGTCACGCAGCTCAGGAAGGCGGTCTCGCCCAACGTGGCGGCCGCCCTGGCAAAGGCGCTCGAGAAGCTGCCGGCCGACCGCTTCGAGAGCGCCCGTGCGTTCGCTGCCGCGCTCAACGATCCGCATTTCACCACCGCCCGCGCTGCCGGGCTGGCCGTCCCCTCTACCCGCGCGCCGTCGCGGCGGGCCTTCGCCGCGCTCGCGATCGTCGCGTTCCTCGCCTCCGCGCTGGCGATCTGGGGGTGGTCCCGCCCAACCGCGCGGCCCGGCCGTGGGGAAGTGGTGCGCCAGCAGCTCACGTTCAGCGGCATGGCATTGGCGCCCGCCATTTCGCCGGATGGGAGGCTCGTGGCCTACGTCCAGCGCAGCTGCGAGCACGCGATGGTGGGCCTCTGCCGCTACTCGCTCGTCGTCCAGGAGGTCGGCGGCAGCCAGACCTCGGTCCTCATTGCGGACGCGCTCCGGCTTGGCACGCCCCGCTGGACGCACGATGGCGAGACCGTCATCGTCAGCGGATCGCTCGATGCCGAGCGCACGGGACTCTTTGCGGTGAACCGCCTGAGCGGGACGGCGCGCCTCATCGGCCCGAGCGGCCCCTTCGACACCCATCCCTCGGCCGACTCGGTACTCGTCATCCCGCCGAGGCCCTCGGATGTGGGCATGGCGCTGGTGATCGGACTCGCAAGCGGTACGGTCGCCGACAGCTTTCCCCTCGGAGGGAGCGACGGAAGTGGAATCCGGGACGTCGCCTGGTCTCCCGACGCGCGGCATATCGGAACCGTCGAGCGCAACCGGATCACGGTCGTGGACCGGGAAGGCCGGCGCGCGGGATTGCTCGATGGGACGTTCCGCCAGTCTCTCCGCTGGACCCCCGACGGGCGCGGCCTCCTCGTCTTCCGCGTCGGATCGGTGCGCGAGGACGAATTTCTGCGAATCGACGTGGACGAATCGGGAAGGATGGCAGCCGCCGGCGAGCTGATCCTCTCCCGGGTGCCGACGCTCTACGTCGGTCTCTTCGACGTGGCCCGCACCACCGGGCGGATGGCTCTCGGAACCGGCGATGCCATCAGCGATATCTGGAGCTTCGAGCTCGGCGCCAGACCGATCCGGGGGCGGCGGCTCACGCGCGGGACTACCTGGTACGGCGAGCCGGCGCTCGGCGCGGATGGACGCGCTGTCTATTACCTCCGCGGTGAC
>DASTYH010000384.1:0-2297 GCA_035765075.1 Gemmatimonadales bacterium | reverse complement strand
GAGTAGATCCCTCGGTCGCTTTGCTCCCTCGGGATGACAGGTTCGCGCCCTTCCCCACCTCCGACCTTCCGTCCTTCCGTCCTTCCGTCCTTCCGTCCTACATTCCGCCATGCGCCCCCTCCTCCTCTGCCTCCTCCTCGCCGCCTGCACCGAGCCCGCCCCGATCCCGGCGGCGACCCTCGAGCCCCGCGGCGACACGCTCCGGCTTCCGATCGTGGAAGCAGCCGACGGCGCATGGCTCGGCGGCGCCCGCTTCGCCATCCTCTCGCCGGCCGACAACGCGGTGGCGCTGGTGGACCTCGAGGCGGGAAACTTCCGCGTGCTCGACCAGGGAAGCGGCGAGCTGCAGCACCCGACCGGCCTCTTCGCGCTGGCGGACACGCTGTTCATCAGCGACTGGGCGCGCCGCCGCACCACCGCCTGGACGTTCGACGGCACGCTCGCACGCGCCATTCCGGCGGAGGACGCGCTCCGCGGAGCGCTGCCGCGCGCCATCGACGGGAGCGGCGCACTCTACTACGAGCTCGCCCCGCCGCCCCGGCGCGACGGGAGCGGGAACCGGGACAGTGCGGCCGTCGTACGCGTCGCCGCCGGCGGCGCCATCGACACGCTCGCGCGCCTCGCGCCGCTCGATATCGCGGAAGTGGCGGGGGACCAGGGGCGGCGCTTCGAGCGGCGCGTCTTCAGCGGGGACGATGAATGGGGGGTCCTGCCGGACGGCACCCTCTGGGTGGCGCGGACCTATCAGAACCGGGTGGACTGGTTCGAGCCGTCAGGCGTGCGGGAGGGGGACCGGCTGGGGGACCGGGTGCTGGAAGTGACCCGGGTGGACCGCGAGCGCTTCGTCGAGCGATTTCCGCCGGAGCTCCGCGGCACCGCCGACCAGCTCCCCTTCTCGCCCATCAAGCCGCCCTTCACCCGCGCCTTCAACGGGCTCCCCGACCAGGTCTGGCTGGAGAAGAGCCGCTCGGTCTACGACTCGATGCAGCTCTATCATCGAGTCGGGCGGGACGGGAAGCTGATCCACGAAGTGCGCCTCGACGGCTGGGGCCGCGCCCTCGCCGCCACCGATCGCCGCGCCCTCATCGTCCTCGCCGACTCCACCGGCGTCAGCGTCGTTTCCGGTGAAACCGTCGACATCGAGGCTGTGGAGTGTTGTTGTTTGAACCACGGAGGCGCGGAGGCGCGGAGAGAACTGCCGGAGGTTTCCCCGGATCGAGCGACTCCGCCGGCAATGCCAAACTCCGAAATGCCTTTTTTGTGGTCTCACCTCGGGGCTCCGATTGCCGCGGATGCGCGGAACCCACGAATAATCAGGACGAGCTCCGCTACGCGCGCCGCCCTTCCCGCTGATCCGTCCCTCCCGCAGTTCTCTCCGCGCCTCCGCGCCTCCGTGGTTCAATAACAAATCAATCCAGGATCGGCGGCTCTTCGCCGGGAGGGGTGTTGGGTCCGGGGCGGTCGGTGCGGCGGCGGTCGCGGCGCTGGCCGGCTTCGTACCACCGGCGCGTCACTTCCCCGGCGAGCTCCCGGTTGCCGAGCCCGAACGCGAGGCCGACCGCGAGCGCCACCGCGCCGAGGATGAGCGTGAACGCCGCGGTGACGATCTCCTCGGCCACTCCGACCTGCTCGAGCGCCATGAAGATCGCGATGAGTATGACCGCACCCTTCGCGAGCTTGGCGAGCGTGGGCACCCCCGCCACCGAGCCGGCGGAGGCGAGGAGCAGGCCCCGCACGAATTCGCCGATGATCATGCCGAGGATCACCACCACGATGGCGGAGATGAGCGTCGGGATGTAGCCGAGCATGGCGCCGAACATCTCGTTGATGCTCTCGAGGCCGAGCGCCGTGCTCGACAGCAGGATCACCACGAGCATGACGAGCCAGAACACCAGCTTGGCGAGGGTCCGGATCGGATCGAGCCGCGAGCCGGTCCGTCCCACCGCCTCGTCGAAGCCCCCCGCGGCCGCCACGCGATTGAAATCCATCCGCTTGAGGGTGTCGTCCACCCAGCGCTGCATCTGCCGCGCGAGGAAGTAGCCGGTCAGCAGGATCAGCGCCGCCGCGAGGAGCGCCGGGAGCACGCTGCCGATCTCGCTCGCCCCGATCCAGATGCGTTCCCACAGTTCGTTCACGGCGCCACCTCGATGACGAGTTTTCCGGTCTGTTCGCCCGCCGCGAGCCGGCGGAACGCGTCCACGCTGTCGGCGAGCGATACCACCCGATCCACCACGGGCCAGAGCTTCCGCTCATGCGCCAGTGCCACGATCGCGCCGAACTCCGATCGCGAGCCCATC
>DASTYH010000383.1:0-3370 GCA_035765075.1 Gemmatimonadales bacterium | reverse complement strand
CGCCCGATCACCCTCTTCGAGCCCGCCGCCGAGCGCCCCGCCGCCTGGCCCCCCGACCTTCCGTTCGTCGCCGGCGCTGTCGCCGCCGTGGGCGACGTTCCCTCGGCACCGCCCGCGCGGATGGTCGTCTGGAGCGAGATGCTCGACGCGGAGGCGGTGGCACGGCAGATCCAGGCCGAAGGCGAGGCCGCGGGATGGGAGACGACCCGCCCCCTCAGCCGCTTCGCCGGCTTCCCGATCGCCATGGGCGAGTCCCGCCGGGGACCAGGCCGGCGCCAGCTGAGCGTGATGAACGCCGGGGAGCGAAGTGCCGTCACGCTGATGCAGAGCACCGACGCCGATGGCTGATCCGCCGCATTGCCGCATGCACGGCGTCGATGGCCGCTGAGGGTGTCGAGGGTGAGCACGGTGACGCGGTGAAGCCACGGCGGTCGGCCCCGATAACCCAACCGTATGGCCCCGCACCCGGCCAGGAGGGAGACCTCCACCTTCCGGAGCGTGCCCATCCCCCCGTGGTCGTCCTCCTCCACGGCGGGTTCTGGACGATGCCCTGGGGGCGCGAGCAGATGGCCGCGGTTGCCGACGACCTCGCCGGGCGCGGCTTTGCCGTCTGGAACCTCGAGTATCGGCGCCTCGGCGCGCCCGGCGCGGGGTGGCCCGGCACACTCCTGGATGTTGCCGCCGGGCTCGACCATCTCGCGCAGATTGCGGAAAGTGGCGTGGACCTCGATCTCGACCGGGTCTTCGTGGCCGGTCACTCCGCCGGCGGGCATCTGGCGCTCTGGGGTGCCGCGCGCCGGCGCCTCAGGGCGGGCCCCTCGCCGGTGCGGGTCGCGCTCGCCGTGGGCCTCGCGCCCATTGCCGACCTCGCTCGCGCCGCGGAGGCCCGTGTGGGCGGCGACGTGGTGGCCGAATTCCTCGGCGGCGTGCCGGCCCGGGTTCCGGAGCGCTATCGGGCGGCATCGCCGATGGAGATGCTGCCGCTGGGGGTGAGACAGCTCATCCTCCACGGGACCGCCGACGATGCGGTGCCGATCGAGCTCTCGCGACACTATGCGGAGGCGGCCCGGGCCGCGGGCGACACGATCGAGCTGGTCGAGCTCCCCGGCGTGGGCCACATGGAATACCTGGATCCCGCCAGCGATGCGCATGCCGCGCTCGTGCACCGCTTCGTGACGCTCGCGAGCGAAGTGCAACCCGCCGCTCACCCCGTGCCCGGGCTTTCGCCATGACCGCCACTCGAATCACCCGGCATATCCGGGCATCGCGCGCGCGCGTCTATCGCGCCCTTGTGGACGAGCAGGCCGTCACCGAGTGGATGGTGCCGACCGGAATGACCAGCCGGGTGCACGACTTCGACCCGCGAAAGGGAGAGAGGTTCCGGATCTCCCTCACCTGCGACGAGCCGACCGGTATCGGAAAGACGACGGCGCATACCGATACGTACCACGGGCGCTTCGTGGAGCTGGTCCCGGACGCGCAGGTCGTGGAGGTCGTGGAATTCGAGACCGCCGATCCTGCCATGCAGGGCGAGATGACGATCACGATGTCGCTCGCCGACGCCGGCGGCGGGACCGATCTCGTCGCGGTGCTCGACGCGTTGCCGCCGGGGCTCTCGGTTGCGGACAACGAGACGGGGTGGCGGCTGTCGCTCGAGAAGCTGGCGACGCTCGTCGAGCGGGCATGATGCCGGTCGAGGTTCGACTTCTGGCGTGGGAGGAGGCCCCCGTGCTCGACCGGGTGGCGCCGGAGGTCTTCGACGAACCGATCGACGCCCACTGGAGCCGCGAGTTTCTCGCCGACCCGCGACATCACCTCGCCGTGGCGCTGGACGGAGACATCGTAGTGGGGATGGCGTCCGCCGTGCACTACGTCCATCCCGACAAGCCGCCCGAGCTCTGGATCAATGAGGTGGGAGTTGCCCCGACCCACCGTGGGGCGGGGCTCGGGCGGCGGCTTCTGGAGGCGCTCTTCGCGCGCGGCGCCGAGCTGGGCTGCACGCAGGCCTGGGTGCTGGCTGATGAGTCGAATACCATCGCCCACCGGCTGTATGAGAGTGCCGGGGGAAAGGCGGCGCCGGAGCCGGCGATCATGTTCGAGTTTCCGCTCGGAGGGAACGCCACGGGTTGATCGTGGATTCGGGACTGGTCTCGCAGGCCGGAAAGGTGGCCCATCCGATATCCCCCTAAATGGCGCTGTTCCAGCTACCGCCGTGCCCATAATGTGGGGTGAGGGTGTCAGCGGCCCGTCCGATTTCGGGGCGGGTCGGCTCGCGACCGTCGGGCAGCGACTGATCCGGAATTGCATGGGGGGTGAGGATCATGAGGAGCTACGTCCTGGTGACCGGCATCGCCGCCGGCCTGATCGTGCTGGCGCACGTCGCCCGGGTCGTGGAGGAAGGGATGCATCTGGTGCGGGATCCCTGGTGGATCCTCATGATCATCGCCGCTACGGCACTCTGCCTCTGGGCGGTCCGGCTCCTCGCAGGCACCGGGAGCCGGCGGTCGTAGCGTGGAGAATCGCCTGGTGGTTCCCGACCTGCAGCCCGCCCTGAGGGGAGAGTTGCTCGAGCTGCGCCCGCTCCGCGAATCCGACTTCGACGACCTCTTCGCCGTGGCCGCGGATCCCCTCATCTGGGAGCAGCATCCCGCATCGGACCGCTGGCGGGAGGACCAGTTCCGCCTCTTCTTCCGGGGGGCGATGGAATCCGGCGGGGCGTTCGTCGTCCTCGATGCGACCGATGGCCGCGTGATCGGATCGTCGCGCTACTTCGGCTATGACGCCGAACGCAGCGAAGTGGAAATCGGCTGGACCTTCCTGGCGCGGCGGTACTGGGGTGGCCGCTACAACGGGGAGATGAAGCGCCTGATGCTCCAGCATGCGTTCGGCTTCGTGGACCGCGTGATCTTTCTCGTCGGCCCGCGGAACTTCCGCTCGAGACGCGCCGTCGAGAAGATCGGCGGCGTGTGCACCGGCTCGCGAGTGGATGACACCGGACGGGAAAGCCTGCTGTACGGGATCACCGCGGTCGCGTACCGAGCGGGAAACCGGGAGACGCCATGATCCGCAAGCTGCCCTCGGGAGGGTACCGACTCTATTCGAGGAAGAAGGACCCGAGGACCGGGAAGCGTCGGAACCTCGGGACCTTCAGGAGCCGCGCGGCGGCTGAGCGCCATGAGCGCGCCGTGCAGTACTTCAAGCGGCGCGGCTGACGCCGGAAATCGGTCAGTCAGGGGGAGACCGATGCGCTGGCGACGCCTCGATGAGCCGGGCACCGATCGGTGCGAACTTGCGCGACTTGCGCCCGGCTGGCGGCTGGATGGAGTCGCCGAGTTCGGGCGGAAATCTGATGTCACGCGGCTCCGGTATA
>DASTYH010000382.1:0-4061 GCA_035765075.1 Gemmatimonadales bacterium | reverse complement strand
CGGTGCGGGGATCGTCGCATCGACCGCGGAAGTGGCCCGGCTGATGGGTTCGCCCCGCTTCGAGGCACTCGTCCATCAGGGCGGGCGGCAAGGGGTGTTTCTCTCCGCCTTCGACACGCCGCGCGGACGGTGGATCGGGCTGGTGGTGTACGGCGGCGATACGACGGTGGGACTGGTGCAGGTCTTCTTCGACCGGATGGCGCGGGAGCTCGCGGCCGCCGCCCCGGTGGAAGCTCCGCGCGGTCCGGTGCTCGCCGAGAACTTCGAGCGCGAGCTGAACGCCAGCCTTCACGCGCTCTTCGGACGCTGACATGTCGCTCGTCAACTTCACCACCCGCGAGATCACCTGCAAGATCGTCTACTACGGGCCCGGGCGCTCGGGGAAGACGACGAACCTGCAGTACGTCTTCGGACGGGTCCCCGAGACCCGGCGCGGCCGGATGGTCTCGCTCGCGACGCACGGCGACCGCACGCTCTTCTTCGATTTCCTCCCCATCGACCTCGGCTCGATCTCCGGGTTCACCACCCGCTTCCAGCTCTATACCGTGCCCGGTCAGAGCTACTACAACGCCACCCGGAAGCTCGTCCTGCAGGGCGCCGATGGCGTGGTCTTCGTGGCCGACAGCCAGGCACGGCGCTTCGACGACAACCTCGAGAGTCTCCAGAACCTCCAGGAGAACCTCCTCGAGCAGGGCGTGGATGTCCGCGAGCTGCCGATCGTGCTTCAGTACAACAAGCAGGACCTGCCGCGGGACCTGGTCCTGTCGCGCGAGGCGCTCGACGACGCGCTCAATTTCCGCTCCGTCCAGAGCTTCGCCGCGGACGCACTCCACGGCAGCGGCGTCTTCGAGACGCTGAAGGGGATCTCCGAGATCGTGCTCCGGCGGCTCGCCGCGGGGAACGGCGTGGCATGACCGCCGAGCTCAACCCGCAGTTCCGCCTCGAGGGGCTGGTCGTCGGCGCCGCCAACCGGCTCGCCGTGACGGCGGCACGTGCCGTGGCCGAGTCGCCGGGGGCGGTTTACAACCCGCTCTTCATCTACGCGAGGCCGGGGCTCGGCAAGACCCACCTGCTGATCGCGATCGGGCACGCGGCGCGCGCCATCGATCCCCGGCTCGCCGTCGAGTACCTCACGCTCGACGAGTTCGTCGAGGCGTTCAACGGCGCCGTTGCCGCGGGGCAGGGGGACTCCTACCGCCGCCGATTCCTCGATCTCGGCATCCTCCTCGTGGACGACGTGCAGTTCCTGGCGCAGCGTCGCGAGATGCAGGCGGAGCTGCTCCGGGTCGTGGACGCCATGCAGACCGGGGGGCGCCAGATCGTCCTGACGAGCGACCGGCCGCCCGCCGAGATCGAGTCGCTGGATGAGCGGCTCGTCCGTCGCTTCGGCGGCGGGCTCGTGATCGACATCGCGGCTCCCGATTACGAGACCCGGGTCGCCATCCTGCGCCGCAAGGCGGACGAGCGGGGCATTGCCTTCGCGCCCGGCGTGATCGAGGCCGTGGCGGAGCTGGAGATCGACAACGTCCGCGAGCTGCTCGGCGCGCTCAACCGCCTCGTCGCGTCCCAGGCCGTGAGTGACGTACCCCTCACGCCGGGCGCGGCGCGGGCGCTCGTGGCCGGCGCGCTCCCCCGGCGGGCCGCTCCCCGGCCGGCGCCAGTGCGGATGGAACCGGTCCCCGAGGCCGCCGGTGTGGACGAGTTCGCCGATTTCCTCCAGGAGGTCTCCGCCACGGTCTCACAGCAGGTCGAATCGTGGCGGGCGCGGATTGCGGAGGCGATGCTGCGCTGGGAGGGGGAAGGCTATCGGGTGGCGCGGCTCCAGGAGCTGCTCGATTCCGAAGTCACGCGCGATCCCGACTCCGAGCTTCGCACCTTCGAGGCGGACGTCGCCCGGCTGCGCGCCCTCCAGGCAGAGGTGGAGGAGCTCGCCCCCGACCTCGCCGGGTCCGCGGTCCTGCGGGATCCGGGAGACGTTCAGGCGGCGGCGGAGTTCGTGGCCCGCGCGCGGGAAGGCGCGGTGCCGCCGCCAGCCCCGTCGCCCCACTGGCGGCTGGAGGAGTTCATCGAGTCGGCGGCGAGCCGGGTGGCGGTACGGGCAGCGCGCGCGGTCGTGGACGAGCCGGGCGGGAAGTACAACCCGCTCGTCATCATCGGCGCCAGCGGAAACGGCAAGACGCATCTCCTGCACGGGCTCGGGAACGCGCTCGTCGAGCGCGGCGTCACCGTGGCGTGCGTGAGCGCCGCCGAATTCGTGGATGAGCTGATCTCGGCCATCGACCGGGATGCTGTCGGGCTCTGGCGGGCGCGCTTCCGGCACGCCGGCGCGCTCCTGATGGACGATGTGCAGCTGGTGGCAGGCAAGGACCGCACGCAGGAGGAGCTGTTCGTCCTCTTCAACCGGCTGCACGAAGCGGGGCGCCAGATGGTGTTCACCAGCGCGACACCGCTCGCGGAGATCGCCGGGCTGGAGGCGCGGCTCCGCACGCGGCTCGAGGGCGGCCTCGTGGTGGAGCTGCCGGCGCCCGACCGGGAGCTCCGCGAGCGCGCCATCGCGCGACAGCTCTCCGCTCGCCTCGAATCGGTGGATTCCGAGCTCGCCGCCTACCTTGCCTCGCGGCCGACCGACTCCATGCGCGCGGCGCTGGGCCTCGTCCAGCGGATTCTCCAGGCGGCAGAGGCGAAGCAGGTGGCGCCGACCGCGGCATTTGCGCGCGAGGTCCTCGACGGCCCCGCCCCGCGCCCCGCGCGTCCGGTGGCGGCGCCGCGGCCGAGCGGCGTCGCGGCGTCGAGCCGCGCGGGAGTGCGGAGCCGCGAGAAGATGGTGTGGGAGTGGCCCGATGTCGGCGCGCGCATCATCGAGGAGTGGCGCTGATGGCGATCAAGGGAAGCCTCAAGGAGGCGAGCCTCCCCGATGTCATCCAGCTGCTCACGCTGGGGCGGCGCTCCGGCTGCCTGGCCATCGCCGACCGGCAGAACTTCGGCTACATCTACTTCGAGGACGGCCGGCTGATCCACGCCTCCATCGTGAACCGCCGGGACCGGATCGGCGATATTCTCCTCCGGAACGGACGGATCACCCCCGAGCAGCTGCAGCACGCGATTCAGCTGCAGGGGCAGGGGGACCGCGCGGTGAAGCTCGGCGAGCTGCTCGTGGCGAGCGGTGCCATCGAGCGCGCGGAGCTCGAGAAGTACATCCGCCTCCAGATCGAGGAGGCGGTCTACTACCTCTTCACCTGGGCGAGCGGGACGTTCAACTTCGAGGCCGGGGTCCGGCCGGAGCACGAGGACTTCCTCGTCTCGATCAATCCGGAGAGCCTCCTCCTCGAGGGCGCGCGCCGCGTCGACGAGTGGAGCCTCATTGAAAAGAAGATCCCCTCCTTCGATCTGATCTTCGCGGCGGACCGCTCGTACGTGGCCGATACCGGGGTGACCCTCTCCCCGGAACAGTCGGCCATCCTTCCGCTCCTCGACGGCACCCGGGACGTGAAGCAGCTGATCGAGGAGTCGGGTCTCGTGGAGTTCGAGGTGGGGAAGGCGCTCTACGGCCTCATCACCGCGGGATTTGCGCGGCGCGTCGGCGCCTCCGCAGCGGCGGCGGCTCCCCGGGTGAATGATGCCCGCGTGGAGGAGCACCGGAACCTCGGGATCGCCTTCTACAAGACGAGCATGCTGGACGAGGCCTTCCGCGAGTTCCGCCGGGTGGCCGACCTGCGCCCCGCCGAGAGCGCGGCGCCGTTCTTCCTCGGACTCATCGCGCTGCGGCAGGCGCGCTGGGACGAAGCGGTGGCGGCGCTGCGCGAGGCCTCCGAGAAAGGGGGGCCCCGTCCCGCGGTCCTGCACAACCTGGGCTATGCGCTCGAGCGGCTCGGCCGGCTCGACGAGGCGGAGGCGGCGTACGCGGACGCGGCGACGCGCGCGCGGGACGACGCGCGGATCCCGCTCGGGTGGGGCATCGTGGCGCTGAAGCGGGGGGACGCCGCCGCCGCGGCGACGCGACTTGCCCGGGCGCGGGAGCTGCTGGGAAAGCGCCCCGTTCCCGCGGTCTGGTACTGGGCGGC
>DASTYH010000381.1:0-3552 GCA_035765075.1 Gemmatimonadales bacterium | reverse complement strand
GCGGGCTCCACCACCTCCGACCAGTTCGCCGCGCTGGCGAGCAGCTCGCGCACATTCTCCCAGCGGTCCTGCCCCTCCAGGCCCTCGGCGAGGAGGTGCGCCTCGTATTCCGTTGCCCGGATCACCTCGTCGAGGAGATCGGCGGGCGCGCCGTGCGAAGCGGCCGCCGCGAGTCGATCGATCAGCGCGGCAAAGGCGCGGAAGGCGTCGCGCGCATTGGGCCTGAGGCCCGTGATCGCGTCGGCGCGGCGCGCGGAGTCGAGGAGGGGCCGGTGCCACAGTCCCGCGGCCTCGGTGAGCGCCGCAATGCTGGTGTCGCCGAGGCCCCGCTTCGGTACCGACACGGCGCGCAGGAACGCTTCGTCGTCCGCGGGATTGGCCACGAGCCGGAGGTAGGCCAGGAGGTCCTTCACCTCCCGCCGCTCGTAGAAGCTCGTGGCGCCGATGAGCCGGTAGGGGATCCCCGCCCGGCGGAACGCTTCCTCGAAGGCGCGGGACTGCGCATTGGTCCGGTAGAGGACCGCCATCTCCTCGAGCGCCCATTCACCCGCCGCCCGGCGGCGCTCGAGCTCGCGGACCACCCACTCAGCTTCGTCCCGCTCGTCCGCGGCCGCAAGGAGGGTGAGCGCCTCGCCCCCCTGCCGGCGGGTGCGGAGGGTCTTGCCGATGCGACCCGCATTCTCCGAAATGACCCCGTTGGCGGCGTCGAGCACGGCCTGCGTCGAGCGGTAGTTCTCCTCGAGTCGGACGAGCATCGTGCCCGGGAAGTCACGCTGGAACTCGCGCATGTTGCGCACGTCGGCGCCGCGCCATCCGTAGATGGACTGGTCGTCGTCGCCCACGGCGCAGACGTTCCCATGCGAGCCGAGCAGGCGGATCAGCTCGTACTGGGCGCGGTTCGTGTCCTGGAACTCGTCCACCAGGATGAACCGGAACCGCTCGCGATACCAGGCGAGCCGGTCGAGATGCTCGCGGAAGAGCGTGAGTGGGTGGAGCAGCAGGTCATCGAAGTCCATCGCGTTCGCGGCGCGAAGCGCCGGCCCGAGCGCCGCGTAGACGTCGGCCGCGATGGCCGTGAGCCGGTCGAAGCCCGCCGCGCCGGCCAGCGCCTCCGGCGACTGCATCCGGTTCTTGGCCGCCGAGATGACCGACTGGACCGCGCGCGGCGTGAACACCTTGGTCGAGTGCCCCCGCTGCTCCATCAGCCGGCGGACGAGCGACACGCTGTCGTCCTGGTCATAGATCGTGAACTGGCGCGTGAAGCCGAGCAGCTCCGCCTCACGCCGGAGGAGCCGGGCCGACAGGGAGTGGAAGGTGCCGATCCAGAGGCCCGCCGGGTCGCGCGCGAGGAGGCGGCCGATGCGCTCCTTCATCTCGCCCGCCGCCTTGTTCGTGAAAGTGACTGCGAAGATCCGCTCCGGTGGCACCCCGTGCTGCTCGATGAGATTGGCGATGCGGGTGGTGAGCACGCGCGTCTTGCCGGAGCCCGCGCCCGCCAGCACGAGCAACGGCCCGTGCACGTGCAGGACCGCCTCCCGCTGCGACGGGTTCAGGCCGGTCAACCACTCCTGTGAGATGCTCGACGTTTCCATGAACCTTCTAGTCGGCGAGCGGCAGGCGAATCAGGAAGGAAGAGCCGGTATCGGTGCTTTCGAGAACGAGCTCGCCGCCGTGCGCATCCTCCACGACCCGGCGCGCGAGCGCCAGGCCGATCCCCCACCCCCCGTGCTTGGTTGTGATTCCCGGCTCGAACAGCGCGCGCCGGATGTCCTTCGAGACGCCGGGTCCGTCATCGATGACACGCAGCTCGGCCATGCCGTCGGCTGCCGTCGCCCGCAGGATAATCGTTCCGGCGCGCCCGTGCAGCGCGTCGATGGCGTTCTTGACGAGCGCCTCGAGCGTCCATTCCAGGAGGACCGCGTCGCCGGTGATCGTCGGGCCCGCGCCGGGGGCCTCGACCCGGAGCTCGATGGCGTTGGCCCGCCGCGGGAGGCGCGGCCGGAAGTATTCCCCGACGCGGCCGGCCAGCGCGCCCAGCCCGACGGGCTCGCGGCGCGCGGGATTGCCGATCCGCTCGAAGCGCTGCGCCACGCGGTCGAGTCGTTCGGCATCGGCGGCGAGGTGCTCGGCGAGCTGCGGCGGCGGCGTCGGGCGCGAGCGGATCGTCTCGATCCACCCCTGCAGGCTCGTGAGCGGCGTTCCCATCTGGTGCGCCGCCTCGCGCGCCATCGCCACCCAGAGCCGATCCCGCTGTGCGCTCATGGCGTTCCGATAGGCGAAGACGGCCACGGCCACCATGACGACGATGGTGAGCGCCTGCAGAATCGCGAGCACCGTGAGCTGCCGCTCCGCCGGCATCGGTCCGTAGTGAACCCGCTGGCCGAGGATGGAATCGAGCAGCGGCGGGTTGGCGCGGTCGAGCCGGGCGATGTACGCGGCGATCCGGGGGTGCTCGGGCGGCAGATCGGCGAGCGTGCGCGGCAGGTTGTCCACCGCGGTGACCCGGCCCGCCGAATCGGTGACGACGAGCGGCATGCCGAGGGCGCGGACCTGCTCCGCGAGCCGGAGCAGCGCCACCCCTTCCCCCCCCGGTTCGGGCGACGTGAGACCCGAGAAGACGCCGGAGTAGAGGCGGCTCATGGCGTTGGCTTCGGCCCGGAAGTGGCGGGCGACGAGGAATCCGGTGCCGAGGCTCAGCCCGGCCAGCATGGCGACCAGCAGGATGGCCGCCGTCGGCGCGAGGCGCCGGAGGCGGCGGCGGGGCTTACGCACGCGGCACGAGCCGCTCGACGCCCATGTACGGGACGAGCGGCGCCGGGATGGCGACCGACCCGTCCGCGGCCTGGTTGTTCTCGAGCAGCGCGATGATCGTCCGGGGGAACGCCACGCCGGAGGCGTTCAGGGTGTGCACGAATTCGGGTCGGGCCCTGGGACCGGGCCGGAACCGGATGTTGGCGCGCCGCGCCTGGAAATCGGTGAAGGTGCTGGAGCTCGACACCTCCAGCCATCCGTCCACCCCCGGTGCCCAGGCCTCGAGATCGAAGGTGCGCGCGGCGGCGAAACCGGTGTCTCCCGAAGCGAGCTCGAGCACCCGATAGGGGATGCCGAGGCGCTGCAGGACCGTCTCCGCGTGCCCGGTGAGCCGTGCATGCTCCGCGTCCGACTCCTCCGGGCGCACCAGCCGGACGAGCTCCACCTTGTCGAACTGATGGACCCGGATGAGGCCGCGCGTGTCCTTGCCGTGCGCCCCCGCCTCGCGCCGGAAGCACGGGGTCCAGGCGACGTACCCCAGGGGCAGCGCCGCCGCATCGAGGATCTCGTCCCGCGCGATGTTGGTCACCGGCACCTCGGCGGTGGGAATCAGGAAGAGATCGTCCGCCGGGGTGGCGTAGACGTCCTCCTCGAACTTCGGCAGCTGCCCCGTGCCGGTGAGTGACGCGCGATTGACGAGGTACGGCGGCGCCACCTCGAGGTAGCCATGCTCGGCCGCGTGCAGGTCGAGCATGAAATTGGCGAGCGCCCGGCCGAGGCGGGCGCCGAGGCCGGTGAAGA
>DASTYH010000380.1:0-3220 GCA_035765075.1 Gemmatimonadales bacterium | reverse complement strand
GCCGAGCCGCCGGAGGGTGAGGAACGATTCGACGAGTGCCTCGGGTACGACGAGATAGCCCACCCGGAGCGCCGGGAACATCGTCTTGTTGAAGGTGCCGACGTAGATCACCGAGCCGCGGGAGTCGAGCCCGTGCAGCGCCGTGAGCGGGCGGCCCGAATAGCGGAACTCGCTGTCGTAGTCGTCCTCGATCAGCCACGCGCCGCTCCGTGCCGCCCAGTCGAGCAACGCCATCCGGCGCTCGAGGCCGAGCGTCGCGCCGAGCGGATACTGGTGGGAGGGCGACAGGTAGACGGCGCGCGCGTCCGGCGCGGCGGCAAGGCCGGCCGCCACATCGAGCCCGTCGGCGTCCACCGGCACGGGAACGATCCGGATGTCGGCGGAAACGAACGCGCCGCGGGCGCCCGACCACCCCGGTTCCTCCATCCATGCGGCGTCTCCCGGATCGAGCAGCACGCGTGCCGCAAGCTCGAGCGCCTCCTGCGCGGAGGCGAGCACGATGACCTGGTCGGCGGAGCAGCGCATGCCGCGGGCGGCGACCAGGTAGGCGGCAATCGCCTCGCGGAGCGGCCGGTAACCCGCCGCGGGTCCATGGTGCAGGTCCGCGGGCTCGAGGGAGCGAAGCCGCCTCGCCACGATCCGGTTCCAGGCGGCCATCGGAAAGACGTCGATCGGGGGGACCCCGCTCCAGAACGCATTCGGGTAGGGCACGGCCGGCACCGCCCGGCCGCCCGCCCTGGCGACGCGGGCCACCCGCGCGGCGACCCGCGGCGATTTCGGACGCTCGTCGCCATTGCCCGGAACGGGGGAGCGCCTCAGGTGCTGCGGGATGTCGCGGGCGACGTAGCTGCCCGATCCGACGGCCCCGACGAGGTACCCCTCCGCCACGAGCTGATCGAAGGCCACGAGCACGGTCGAGCGGGAGATCCCGAGCTGCTCGGCGAGGCGGCGGGTCGAAGGGATGCGCACGCCGGCGGGAAGCCCACCCGCGAGGATCGCCTCCCGGATGCCCCGGTAGAGCTGACGATGGATCGGCTCCGGCCGCGCGGGGTCGAGCGGGACAAGGAGGTCGGGCAGGATCGGGAGGGGCATGGGAGGCACGCAGCCCGGGCTCGAGAATGGAAACGTAAGCACGTGCACACTCTGGCGGGGCCCCGTCCCCCCCGGTAACTTCCATCTTCCTGCCAAAGCCGTCGTCGCCCTTGCAGTCAGGCGCCCCATGAAGGTACCGGCATTCGCGCTGGCCGTCCTCACGCTTGCCGTTCCGGCAGGCGTGTCCCCGCCCTACGCCGATCCACCCGCCGTGGTTCCGAATGACAACCGCTCTCCGGCTGGGCAACTCCACGGGGACACCCTCGACGTCTCGCTGGTGCTCGACCTTGCCACCTGGCGACCGGAGGGACCGGACGGCCCGGCCGTCGTCGTCCCCGCGTTCCGGGAGGCGGGGAAGCCTCCGCAGATCCCGGCGCCGCTTCTCCGGATTCGGGCGGGCACCGTCCTCCGGATCCGTGCGGAGAACCGTCTCCAGTCGCCCTATTTCCTGCGCGGGCTCTTCACGCGTCCGGGAAATCTCGAGGACTCCATACCGCTTCCGGCGGGCGAGACCGTGACGGTGGCCTTCCCGGCCGGGGCGCCGGGAACATACGTCTACGGCGCATGGCCCCCGGGATACGAGCCGGACAAGGATGCCGAGGCCGAGCAGACGTTCGGCGCGCTCGTGGTGGATCCTCCGGGGGGCTCCCCGCCGGACCGGGTCTTCGTCATCAACATCTGGGGCGAGGAGCGGGACAGCCTCACCTATCGGAACGCGCTGGCCATCAACGGCCTCTCCTGGCCGCATACCGAGCGGATCGAGGCGACGACCGGGGACACGGTGCACTGGCGGATCGTCAACGCGAGCATCCGTCCGCACCCGATGCACATGCACGGCTTCTACTTCACCATCCTCTCCCGGGGCGAGGCGCACCGGGATCGGCGGTTCGGTCCCGACGAGGAGCGCCTCGCGGTGACGGAGCATCTCTTTCCCTTCAACACGATGGCCATCCGCTGGGTGGCGGAGCGGCCCGGAAACTGGCTCTTCCACTGCCATCTGTCCTTCCATGTCGTCCCCGCGACCCGTCTCGATCCGCCGCACGACGCGCACGACCGGATGTCGCACGACGCGGGGCAGCACATGGCGGGCCTCGTGCTCGGCTTTCGTGTCCGCGCGGCGCCCGGGTACCGGGACGACGATCGGGGAACTCCCCGGCGCCTCCACCTCTTTGCGCAGGAGGGTGCCCGGCGGGGCCGTTCGCCCCGGGCGATGGGATATGTCCTGCAGCGCGGGGCCACGCCGCCGGCATCCGACTCCATCGAGATCCCGGGCAGTGTGATCGTCCTCGAGCGCGGAAAGCCCGCGGACATCGTGGTGACGAACCGGATCGCGGAGCCGGTGGCGATCCACTGGCACGGGCTCGAGCTCGAGAGCTGGTCGGACGGCGTGGCGGGGTGGAGCGGGGCGGACTCGGTGGTGGCGCCGGCCATCGCGCCCGGGGACTCGTTCGTGGCGCGGCTCACCGTGCCGCGGTCCGGGACGTTCATCTATCACACCCACATGAACGACATCGAGCAGGTCACGGCCGGTCTCTATGGCGCGCTCGTGGTGGTGGAGCCGGGCACCACGCTCGATCCGGACACCGACCACGTGTTCGTCATCGGGTGGGATGGGGATGTTCCCGGCGGACCGCCGCACATCCTCGTCAACGGCGATTCGGCGCCGGCGCCGCTCGTGCTCCGCTCGGGCGCGTCCCACCGGTTCCGCTTCGTCAACATCGGCCCGGCGGCGGTTCAGACGATCGAGCTCCGGCGCGATACCCTCCACGTGCCGTGGCGACGCCTCGCGCTCGACGGCGCGGACCTTCCCCCACCCCAGCGCGTCGTCACCCCGGCGCGGCACCGGCTCTCCGTGGGCCAGACGGCGGACTTCGAGGCGCGACTGGAGCCGGGAACATATCGGCTCACGTACACGCGCCCGATGGGGAAGGTGGCGGTCGCCCAGGACGTGGTCGTGGAAGAGACCGCGGGGAGCCGCGAGTAGCGCGTGGGCGGGGGACTCGCTCCCGATCACCGTGCGGCTCGTGTCCGCCACGACCCGAATCCGCGCTCGTCATTGTGGCAGTTCCCGACATCCAGGCGACGTCCCCGGTGGACGATTCGCCGTCCGGATCGGGCGGGGCGGCGG
>DASTYH010000379.1:0-4867 GCA_035765075.1 Gemmatimonadales bacterium | reverse complement strand
CAGATGCTGGAGGATCGGGAGGAGAAAGGCGGCGGTCTTCCCGCTCCCGGTCATGGCGCAGGCGAGGATGTCCTTCCCCGCCAGTGCCGGCGGAATCGCTTCCTGCTGAATCGGAGTGGGACGGGTGAAACCCAGCTCGCGGATACCGCGCAGCAGGTCGGGATTGAGGCCCAGCGTTGAAAATGGCATGGGCCAATGATAATCGCCTGCGGCTCCGGGTCAGGCGCCGGGTTCGGCTCGACGCGGGATCGGACGCGAGGATGGCGGGAGGGGCGGCTGATTTCCTGCAAGATGCCCGAGGCGAGACTCGAACTCGCATGGGGTTGCCCCCGGCGGATTTTGAGTCCGCTGCGTCTGCCATTTCGCCACTCGGGCGGGCGACGAAATCTCACCGGGGCGCCACGGGGGGGCAAGGTTGAAGCACGTTAGATTTCGCGTTCCCTCGACCCGACAGGCCCGTGCCATGATGCACCCGCGCCCCTTCCATCCCTGGCACGACATCCCCACCGGCCAGAACGTCCCCGATTCGCTGACGGCGGTCATCGAGATCCCCGCCAACGGCCGCAACAAGTACGAGCTCGACAAGGAGCTCGGCCTCTTCCGGCTCGACCGGGTCCTCTACAGCGCCGTCCACTACCCCGGCGACTATGGTTTCCTTCCGCGCACGCTGGGCGACGACGGCGATCCCCTGGACGTGCTGGTGCTCATGACCATCCCCGTGTTTCCCGGCTGTCTCGTCGAGTGCCGCCCCGTCGGGCTCTTCCATCTCGTGGACCACGGCCAGGCCGACGAGAAGGTCCTGGCCGTTCCCCTCACCGATCCCTACTCCGAGGGGCAGCACGACCTTGGCGACATTCCCTCCCACTACCTGAAGGAGGTCGAGCACTTCTTCCGGGTCTACAAGGATCTGGAGGGGAAGCACACCGAGACACGCGGCTTCGAGGGGGCCGCGGCCGCCCGGGAGGCGGTGCGGCAGGCCATGCGGAACTACGAAAAGCGCTTCAGCGCGACGTAAGCTCCTCGTCGTCCCGGAGGGAGACCGGCCGGCCGAGGAGCTCGTTCCAGATCATCGCATCGCGGAGCCGGGCGCCGCGATCGCTCGGGGGCTGAACGGCGGTGTGATCCGGCTCGGCGCGGATCCGCGCATCGAATGCGGCGTGGTCGGCGGCCGTCCGGGGGCGGCCCCGCTGCTCCACCTCCAGGCGGCGACGGCGCGCGACTTCGATCGAGGCGATGTCACGGCTCTCCTCGTTCCGCGCGAGCCGACCGGTGTCGACCTCCACCAGCTTCGCCTCTTCATCCGGCTCCGGCTCGGCGGCCTCCTGATGCGGCTCGCCCGGGAGCCGTTTCGGCCGGCCGTACGGCACCGTCCGCGCGCGCTCCAGCTCGAGCGTGCGCAGCACCTCGAGGAAATCGGTATTGATGCCGGGGAGGCTGTCCGGCCGCGTCGTCCCCGGCGTCCGCCGAGCCTGCTCGCCCATCCGCGCCGCGCCGCGGATCACGTTGAAGATCACGAGGGCGACGAAAATGAGGATCGGGAACCCGATACCCTCCACTCAGCTTCCTTTCGTTCCGGCGTCGCTCTGCCCGGCGATCGCCTGGCGCATCGACGTGTCCGCCTCGACGTTCCGGTATTTCTGGTAGTCCATCACGCCGAGGTGCCCGCTCCGGAACGCCTCCGCCATGGCCAGCGGAATCTGCGCCTCCGAGGCGATCAGCTTGGCCCGCTGGTTCTGGGCCTCGGCCTTGTACTCCTGCTCCATCGCCACCGCCAGCGCCCGCCGCTCCTCCGCCTTGGCCTGCGCGATCCGCTTGTCGGCTTCCGCCTGATCCGTCTGCAGCTCGGCACCGATGTTCTTGCCCACGTCGACGTCCGCAATGTCGATCGACAGGATCTCGAACGCCGTACCGGCGTCGAGGCCCTTGGAAAGCACCGCCTTCGAGATCATGTCGGGGCTCTCGAGCACCAGCTTGTGCGTCTCGGCGGAACCGATCGTGCTGACGATTCCCTCGCCGACGCGCGCCAGGATCGTCTCCTCGCCCGCGCCGCCCACCAGCCGCTCGATATTGGCGCGAACCGTCACCCGCGCCACGGCCAGCAGCTGAATGCCATCCTTGGCCATCGCCGCGACCTTCGGCGTCGTGATCACCTTCGGGTTGACGCTCACCTGCACCGCCTCGAAGACGTCCCGGCCCGCCAGGTCGATGGCGGTGGCCTTCTGGAAGGTGAGCGGTATGCCGGCCTTGTCGGCGGAAATCAGCGCGTCGATGACGCGCTTCACGTTGCCGCCCGAGAGGTAGTGCGCCTCCATGTCGTCCACGGCGGGCCGGAGCCCGGCCTTGTACGCCTGGATCATCGGGTTGACGATGTGGGAGGGATTGACCTTCCGGAACCGCATCCCGAAGAGCGTGGCGAACGACACGCGCACGCCGGAGGCCAGTGCCGTGATCCACAACCCCACCGGAATGAAGCGGAAGAAGAGGCTGAGGAAGATCAGGCCCAGGACGACGAAGGCGAGGATGATCCCGAGATTCAGCGTATCGTCCACGTGTCGCTCGATGCTGGAGGGTTACGCGCCGGCCCGCACGATGTGCCGGTAGCCTTCGGAACGGACCACCACGACTTCGGTGCCGCGCGCGATGAAGTCCCCGTCGCTCACCACGTCGAGCCGCTCACCGCCGATCACCGCGACCCCCGATGGCCGGAGATCCGTGAGGGCGACGCCACTCGCCCCGACCAGTTCGCTCCGCAGCGAGCCCGAGATGTACCCCTGGGCGCTTCCCACGTCCCCGCTGTGGAGGAGTCCGCGAAAGCGGCCGCTGTGCGGCAGATGCCGCACCCAGGCGTAGATCACCGACAGCGTCGCGATCCCGGCGACCCCGATGGCGAGCAGCGCGCGGGTCAGGTCGCTCGCCGTGGGCGCCGGACCGAGCATGGCGAGGAGGACCGACGCGCCGAAGAGACCGACGCCGAGGATCCCCGGAACGCCGAATCCCGGGAGAATGAAGACCTCGGCCGCAATGAGGATGGCCCCGAGGAGGAGGAGCAGCACCTCGAGCCAGCCGGCCAGGCCCATGGCGACGCTCGCTCCGAAGAAGAGCGCGAGCGCCAGGAAGCTGACGACCACGCCGATCCCCGACGCCCCCGCCTTGATCTCCGCGATGATCGCGATCACCGCCGCGGAGATGAGGAGCGCCCCGACGAAGGGATTGGCCACGAGTTGGAGGAGGATGTCCACGCCTCGAATCTACCATTTCCCATTCCGCGGCGCAGCCCGAGGGGGCCGCGCGCCGCGTCGTCGCCGGGATGCCGCGCCGGGATTATCTTTGCGAACGATGCTGAGACGCCCCCGTACCATCGCCCACCGCGGCGCCTCGGGCTACGAATACGAGAACAGCCGCGCCGCGTTCCGCCGCGCGATCGCCCTGGATGTCGACGGCGTCGAGCTCGACGTCCACGCGACGCGCGATGGGGACATCGTCGTGCATCACGATGCCGACCTTCCCGGCATCGGCCCGATCGCGCTGCTCTCCACCGCGGAAGTCGTCGCCGCGCGCCTCTGGAACGGCGAGCCGGTCCCGCTCCTCTCCGAAGTGCTCGAGCTCCTCGATGGCTGCGAGGTGTGGGTTGAGGTGAAGGCGCTGGCGCCGGCGCACGATACCGATCTCCTCCGGGTGCTCCAGTCGGGACCCGCTCCCGGGAAGTATGCCGTCCACAGCTTCGACCACCGAATCGTCCGCCGGCTCGGGGACGCCGCGCCCTGGCTCCGCCGGGGCGTCCTGCTCACCGCCTACGTGGTGGATCCGGTAGGTGTCCTGGAGGCCGCCGGCGCGTCCACGCTCTGGCAGGCCTGGGAACAGATCGACGACGACCTCGTCGCGCGGGTGCACTCGGCCGGCGCCGAGCTCATCGCCTGGACGGTCAACGAGATCGGCGACCTCGAGCGGCTCGCGCGCATGGGCGTGGACGGGCTCTGCGGCAACTATCCCGATCGCATTCGCATCGCCACCGGACCGAAGGCCCCGGCCGGCTGATCTCCTCTCTCACCCCCTCTCACATGCGCTTCCCGATATCGGTGTCCCGCTCATCGGTCATCTGTATGGCTCTCGTCGGTGCCTGCGCCACGGCGCCGGTGGGCGGCCCCTCACCCGCCCCGAAGGCGGCCGGCGCTGATTCCGCCGAGTCGTGGAACCGCCCGCAATACGCGTCCACCTATGCGCGCCGGACGGAGCCGCCGGTCCTGATCCGCAATGCGACGATCATGACTGCCGCCGGCCAGGAATTCCAGGGATCGCTCCTCCTGGCCGACGGCGCGATCGCGGCGATCGGGCGCGAGGTGGCGGCCCCCGCCGGCGCACGGGTGATCGACGGTACCGGCCGCTACGTCACGCCGGGGCTGATCGATACGCACAGCCACATCGGCGTGTATTCCGCGCCCGGCACCTTTGCCGAGAGCGACGGAAACGAGGCGACGACGCCCGTCACGGCCGAAGTCTGGGCCGAACATTCGATCTGGCCGCAGGACCCGCAGATTCCGCTCGCGATCGCGGGCGGCGTGACGGTCCTGCAGGCGCTGCCCGGCTCCGCCAACCTGATCGGCGGCCGCTCCGCGACGCTGCGGCTCGTCCCCGCCCGCACGGTACAGGAGATGAAGTACCCGGGCGCGCCCTACGGTATGAAGATGGCGTGCGGGGAGAACCCGAAGCGGGTCTACGGAAGCTCGGGGCCCTCCACCCGCATGGGGAACATGGCGGGGTACCGGAACGCCTTCATCGCCGCCGCCCAGTATCGCCGGAAGTGGGATGAATGGAAGGCAACGGGCAAGGGTGACGTGCCCGAGCGGAACCTCCGGAACGAGACGCTGGC
>DASTYH010000378.1:0-8467 GCA_035765075.1 Gemmatimonadales bacterium | reverse complement strand
GCGAAGACGCCGGCTGCCCAGGAGTATCCATCCACCAGGCGGAGCGAGAGGTTCGCGTCGCAGCCGTCCTGATCGAAGTAGCTGAGCGCGAAGTTCGCCTTCTTGCCCGGGGTATTCGGGACGAGCTGGTCGCCCGCCTGCTGCGTCTTCACCTCGAAATCGAACCCGCTGAACGACACGTCGCCGCGGATCTGGTCGGTGAACTGGTAGCCGACGCCGAGCTCGAAGCCGCGCTCCTCCACTTCGCCGGCGTTGCCGTAGGAGACCACGATCGCCGTGTTGCCGTTGACCCGCGTGAGCCCCGCCGCGGCGACGGTCTGGCCCGCCGCCGCCAACTGCTGCCGCACGGCGTTCTCGAGCGCCGGCCGGAACTGCTCGGGGACCTGCTCGGGGGAGGTCCACGCGCCGTAATCCGGGTTGATCCCGGGGAGGAGGTCGGTCACGAAGTTCTTGATCGTGTTCAGGTAGAAGTCGAGCGTGACGTAGGCGCGATCACCGAGGTTTCCCTTGTAGCCGGCTTCCCACCCCGTGATCGTCTCGACGTCGAGATCGGCGTTGCCGAGCGCCAGCACGGGGACGGCGGCGGAGTTGGTGAAGAGCTGCCCCACCGGCACGCCGGCGAGCGCGGGACCGAGCGGCGAGGCGCGGAGCCCGAGCTCCAGGTTGGTGAAGTTGGCCGGGGCGCCGGCATTCACCCGGAGGAAGAACTCCGAGTAGTTGGGCGTCTGGAAGGCGCGGTTGACGGTCACGCGGAAGGCGTGGCTCTCGTTGGGGCTGAAGACGATCGCGCCCTTGGGAGAGAACTGCCCATCGAAAAGGGAGCCGTCGTCGAAGCGCGCCGCCGCCACGAGACGGATCTGCGGCATCACGCGATACTCGAACTGCCCGAACGCCGAGTAGATCTCGTCGCTCCGGTCGTCGTTCGCCAGGTCCATCAGCGTCCCGAAGGTGTTGACGCGCGTATTCCGGAACGACGTGCCCACGACGAGGCGCCCCATCTCGCCGAAGTTCTGATTCAGCTGCGCCTCGGCGTGGAAGATGTTGGACTTCTCGTCGAGCTGGCCCGGCGTGCACGCCGCTCCGTCGTAGGGCTTGCAGGTGACCGGCGTGAAGGGGGACGCGAGCGCGCGCTGGGGCTCCAGCGAATTCCGCCCGTTCCAGTAGGCCATCAGGTTGAACCGATCGTGCGCGAAGTTGAGCCGGGCGAACGGCTTCAGTGCCTTGAGCACCTGGACCCGCCCGATGCCGGTGACGAGGACCTCGTTCTCGGTCCGCGCCGCGCCACCCTCGGCGGTGAAGACGCCGCCGCCGGCGTAGTAGTCGAGCCGGCCGGAGCCGTAGATGCTCCGGAGCATGTCGGCCTCGCCCAGGGCCTCACGGGTGGCCGGATCCACAGTCTGCCCGGAGAGCGCGTGCGCCTCGGGCGTCATGGGCGTCACCGGCTCATCGGTGGCGGGCTCGTATTCCTCGACGATGTCGCCCGGGGCGGTGCGGGACCGCGTCCAGCTGTCGCTCGTGGTGTAGCCGAAGTTCACCCGATATCCCATGCGCCCTTCGCTCAGGACGCCGGCGTGGCGCAGGTCTCCGCGGAAGCTGCTGAGCTCGCCGCCGGCGAGCGTGAGCTTGGTTCCGGGGATCTCACGGGCCGTGGGCGTGGTCATCGCCACGACGCCGCTGAAGGCGTTGGCGCCATAGAGCGCCGAGCCGGGGCCGCGAACGACCTCCACTCGGCTCAGGTCCTCGAGGGGAATGGGGAGACCGTTCCACTCCTGGGAGCCGAGGAACGCGATGGCGAGATCGCGCCCGTCCTGCAGGATCAGCATCCGGCGATTGAGGGACGAGTTGAAGCCGCGGGTGTTCACGTTGAAGTCGTTGACGCCGCTCTGCACCACGTCCACGCCCGGAACCGTCTGGAAGACGAGCGGCGCCTGGCCGGTGACGGAGGTGTTCTCGAGCACCTGCGGGCTCACCGTGGCAACGGCGGCCGGCGCCTCGACGACCCGCTCCGGCGCGCGGGAAGCGCCCCGGACGACGATGTCGCCCACCTGGACGGGGACCGCCTCCATCGCCGCATCGGCGGTGGCGGTCTCGCCGGCGGTCACGCTCACCTGCACCTCGCGCGGCCGGTAGCCGAGCCACCGGAACACGACCGTCTGGGCGCCGGCGGGAACCCGGCGCAGGGTGTAGCGCCCGTCGTTGCCGGTCACGGTGGCGAGCCCGGCCGTCGGGACGGTGACGGAGACGCCGGCCAGCGCGTCGCCGTCGGCGGCATGGGTGACCCGACCGCTGATGGAGCCGGTGGCCTGCGCGGCGAGCGCCGCCGGCAGGACCAGGATGGCGATGGCCAGCAGCACGGCACGAAGCGCGCGGAGAAGCTCGTACGAACGCTGAGTCATGCAGCCCTCGTGATGTCGGGAACGTGCGGGGCCGGCGACGGGTCGCCGGGGCGGCAGCCGGTGATCAAGCGTGGGGAAACTCCGGTCAAATGTTGCACCCGCCGGGCTTTTCCGAAAGAGTACCCCCGGCTATGGTACGGGTGCCGCCAGGGGCACCGCGGCCCGCAGGAAACCCGACTTCCCGAAATGGGAATCGGAAGGGGCCGCAGGTTGAGACGTCACCCTTGGAACCTGATCCGGTTCATACCGGCGGAGGGAGCGCGGCGCGGTACTTCCCTCTGCCCGTCCTGTCCGGGGAGTCCCGCCATGTCCCGTCCCGCCCCCACGCTCGCCCCCCTCCTCTCCTGGGAGGAGGCCTTTCCCGGTTCCACACGGATCCACGTCGAGGGACGCCACGGCGTCCGGGTCCCGATGCGCCGCATCGCGCTCTCGGGTGGAGAGCCGCCGCTCGACGTCTACGACACCAGCGGCCCGCAGGGCCACGACGTGCGAGGCGGGCTCCCCCCGGTCCGGGGTGCCTGGATCGCACAGCGGGACGTGGCGGCGAGCGGAAGCGCACCCGCGCGCCTGCGCGGCCGCACCACCCTCACGCAGCTCCATTATGCCCGCCGCGGCGAGATCACCGAGGAGATGGAGTTCGTCGCGCTCCGCGAGGGCCTCGCGCCCGAATTCGTGCGCGACGAGGTGGCTCGGGGCCGCGCCATCATACCCGCCAACATCAATCATCCCGAGCTCGAGCCGATGGCGATCGGGCGGAACTTCCTCGTCAAGATCAATGCGAACATCGGGAACTCGGCCGTGAGCTCCTCGATCGAGGAGGAGGTGGACAAGCTTCGCTGGGCCACCCTCTGGGGCGCCGATACCGTGATGGACCTCTCCACCGGCCGGCAGATCCACGAGACCCGGGAGTGGATCATCCGGAACTCGCCGGTCCCGATCGGGACGGTGCCGATCTACCAGGCGCTGGAGAAGGTGGGGGGCGTCGCCGAGGACCTCACCTGGGAGATCTACCGCGACACGCTGATCGAGCAGGCGGAGCAGGGCGTGGACTACTTCACGGTGCACGCCGGGGTGCTCCTCCGGTACGTGCCGCTCACGGCGCATCGCGTGACCGGCATCGTGAGCCGCGGGGGCTCCATCCTCGCCCAGTGGTGCCTCGCCCATCACCGCGAGAATTTCCTCTATACGCACTTCGAGGAGATCTGCGAGATCATGGCGGCGTACGACGTCTCGTTCTCGCTCGGCGACGGGCTCCGCCCGGGGAGCATCGCCGACGCCAACGACGAGGCGCAGTTCGCGGAGCTCCGGACTCAGGGGGAGCTCAACCGGGTCGCCTGGAAGCACGACGTGCAGGTCATGAACGAGGGACCGGGGCACATCCCGATGCACCTCATCCGCGAGAACATGGACCGGCAGCTCGAGTGGTGCGGCGAGGCGCCCTTCTACACGCTCGGCCCGCTCACCACCGACGTGGCCCCCGGGTACGACCACATCACCAGCGCCATCGGCGCGGCGATGATCGGGTGGTTCGGGACCGCGATGCTCTGCTACGTGACGCCCAAGGAACACCTCGGCCTTCCTGACCGCGACGACGTCAAGGCGGGCGTGATCGCGTATCGGATCGCGGCCCACGCCGCGGACCTGGCCAAGGGGCACCCCCGCGCCCGCATGCGGGACGACGCGCTGAGCCGGGCGCGGTTCGACTTCCGCTGGGAGGACCAGTTCAACCTCTCGCTCGATCCGGTCACGGCGCGAAGCTATCACGACGAGACGTTGCCGGCGCCGGGCGCAAAGGTCGCCCACTTCTGCTCGATGTGCGGCCCGAAGTTCTGCTCGATGCGGATCTCGCACGACATCCGCGCGGCGGCGGAGGCGGGGATGCAGCAGAAGGCGGAGGAGTTCCGGGAGTCGGGCGGGAGGATCTACCTGCCGGAGGCGGCAGCGACGGCGGGGGAGGGGCGCTGATCGTCCGGGAGGCCCGGCCTCCTCGAGCGCTCGCACTGTGACCCCTGCCACCGTTTCCCCTTCGGGATTCCCCGATACTGGGCGAGACCCAGAACCCGGAGGAAGACCATGAAGGCCAGTGAGCTCATGACCCCCGATCCCGCGTGCATCACGCCCGGCGATTCGGTGCAGGCCGCCGCGCGACTGATGGGATCCTACAACGTCGGCTCCCTTCCGGTGGTGGAGGGGGGAGACAACAAGCGCCTCGTCGGGATCATCACGGATCGGGACGTGGCCATCGGCGCGGTGGCGGAGGGGCGAATGGACGCCACCGTCGCCGACGTGATGACGCCGAATCCCCGGACCGTGCATGAGGAGGATGACGCGAGCCGCGTCGAGGAGATCATGGCGGAGGAGCAGGTCCGGCGGGTCCCCGTCGTGAACGAGCGGGGGGCGGTGGTCGGGATGATCGCGCAGGCCGATCTCGCGCTCGCCGAGAACGGGATCAGCGACCGGACGGTGGGGCGGGTGGTGGAGAAGATCTCGGAGCCCGAGGGATCGGGGCCCGGAAGCAGCCGCGCCTAGCGTCCGCGGCTGCGAGCCGCGCCTGGCGGCCGGCGTCGGCGGCGGGGCTACACCCGGAGGCGCTGGAGAATCTCCCGGTCCCGCCGCTCCTTCAGGAAGAACGCCGCGGCGGAGTGGACGGTGAGTCCCTGTCCGAAGACGAGCGCGCGCCCATCGCTCGTGTCGAGGAAGGTGGCGACGGGGCGCGTCGGACGATGCACCGACGTCAGGTCGCCCTGCATGCCGGCGCGGAGCGCGCGCACGAGCGCGGCGGCATCCCGGCGGGCGGGGCGCGTGCGCCGGTCGGCGCCGAGTCCCTCCCGGACCGCCCCCGCCGCCCCCGCCGCGAACACCGAGGGATGGGACACCGAGCGGAGCCCCACATCGGTGATCACGAATCCGGCGGCGTTGGTCTCGAGCCCCGAGGTCCCGAGCAGCGGCGCCGGCTCGATGTTCCCCGCCCAGATCACCAGATCGGCGCGCATGGAGCCTCCGTGGTCGAGTCGGAGATTCGACCCTTCCCCCCCGACGACCCCGGTCCCCGTCGCCACTCCGATTCGCTGTCGCACCAGCACCCGTTCCACGGCCCGCCCCGCCCCCGCGGAGAACCGGGGGAGGAGCTGCGACTCCCGCTCCACCACCGTGACCACGTCGCCGAATCCCCGTTTCGCCGCACCGAGCCTCGCCCGCACGGCACACGCCGCCTCGATGCCCCGGAGCCCGCTTCCCACCACCACCACATGCACCGCCGCCGGGGACTCGCGGGTCAGCCGTTCGAGCTCCGCTCCGAGCGGGAGGGCGGCGGAGGCGGGCCGCGCCGCGACGGCCCGGGCGAGCTGGGAGGGACCCGCCTCCGGCTCCGGCTGCGTGGCAATCGAAAGGAGATCCCAGGAAACCGTTTCGCCATCCGCAAGATGGACCGCGCGCGCGGCCGCATCGAGCCGGGCCACGGCGGTGGATCGGACGTGCGCCCCGGCCGCGCGGGCCAGCGCCGCGAGATCGGGCTCGGCGTCCCGCTGCCGGATGCGCCCCGCCAGGACGCCGGCCAGCATCGGGCCGAGGACCTCGGGCTCGACCGGAGCGATCAGGGTGACATCCGCGCCCTTGAGCCGGCCGCGCCGGATGGCGTCGAGGAGGAAGAGATGCGGCTCGCCGTTGCCGAGCAGAACGATCCGGGTCACACCGGCCGGCCCGGTCTGCAATGATGGCAGGGGGCCGCCGTGGGATCGCCCGTTGCGGCAGACGGTCGGTCAATGAGGCAAACGAGCATCGCTTCCTCCTGGCATGCAGGCTGCGATTCCGCGGGCGTCGGTGCCCGCGGGAGCCGAAATCATAACCGGCCCGTCCGCCGGCACGCAGGGGCGCAGGCCGCACGAGGGCCCGGCTGTCCGGCCCCCGACGAAGAGAACCACTGAAACAGGAGGAGATCATGGCAATCACCCGACGCCCGGAAGTGGGCAACTTCTACGGACTCCGCCAGCTCAACCGGATGCTGGACGACGCGTTCAGCGGCTGGCCGCTGCAGGAGGGGACGATCACCTCGGCGTGGCTTCCGCCGTGCGACGTGGTCGAGGATGCCAACGGCGTCCGCATCATGATGGAGATCCCCGGCGTGGATCCGGAGGATGTGCACCTCTCGCTCGAGAACAACGTGCTCACGATCCGGGGGGAGAAGCGCCAGCAGCAGGAAGGGAACGAGGGTGGCCGGGTCCATCGCTACGAGCGGAGCTACGGCGCCTTCGAGCGCACCTTCTCGCTCCCCAATACCGTCGAGGCGGACAAGGTGGAGGCCGATTACGACAACGGCGTGCTCACCGTGGCCCTCCCCAAGGCGGAGCGGATGCGTCCCCGCGAGATTCCGCTCAAGGGGGCCCGGAAGAAGGTCGAAAACGGCGCGTCCAAGGCATAGTCGACATCACGGTTGCGGACGAGGCGGTCCAACGTAGCTTCGTTGGACCGCTTTCCCTTTTCCGGAGCATCCAAGTGCGGACTCTGCTTCTCGCCGCTCTCGTCCTCGCCGCCGCGTGCGAACGCCGGCCCGCCGCCGACGAGGCGGCCCGCGATACGACCGCGATGGCGGCCCCCTCGAGGCTGCATGCCGTCGGGGGGTTCAGTACCCCCGAAAGCATCCTGCACGACACCCTCGCCGACGTGTACCTCGTCTCGAACATCAATGGCGACCCGGCGGGCAAGGATGGAAACGGCTTCATCAGCCGGCTGCGCCCCGACGGGACGCTCGATTCGGTTCCGTTCATCGCGGGCGGGCGGGATGGCGTGACGCTCAACGCCCCGAAGGGGATGGCCCTCCGGGGGGATACGCTCTGGGTGTCCGACATCGACGTGCTGCGGCGCTTCGATCGCGCCACCGGCGCCCCGCGCGGGAGCGTCGCGTTCGGCGCCCGCGCCGGGTTCCTCAACGACGTCGCGCTCGGACCCGACGGGGCGATCTACGTGAGCGAGACCGGGGTGCGCTTCGGCGCCAATGGCATGGAGACGACCGGCCTTGCCGGCGTCTTCCGCGTGGGGCCTGGCGACGTCATCGAGCGGATTGCGCGTGACAGCGGTCTCGCGGCGCCCAACGGAATCACGGCGCATGCCGGCCGCCTCGTGATGGGGAGCTTCACCGGGCCGGAGATCTATGCCTGGACGCCGGGCCAGGCGGCCATTGCCCCTGTCGGCCGCGCCACCGGCGGCGTGGACGGCCTCGAGGTGCTCGACGACGGCCGCATGCTCGCATCGGTCTGGAACGACTCGAGCATCGTCGTGGTGGGCGACTCCGCGGTGGCGTTCATCCGGGGCCTTCCCTCGCCGGCCGACTTCACCGTGGACCGGCGGCGGAACCGCATCGTCGTTCCGCTCTTCATGGAGGACCGCGTGGAGGTCTGGCAGCTCCCCTGAGCGCGGCGCCCGGGGGCGGCGCGGGGCTCCGGTGAGCCACCGCACAGCAACTGCCCGGGTAATTCCGCACTATCGGGTTCAGAGTGTATCCATAGCCCTCCCTTCCGGAGGGCTTTCGTCTTGCATCCAGGGGCCGGGACATGCCCAGGAGCCGGGGCCGGACCGCCATGTGGGTTCTTGTCGCCATCGCCGTGACGGCGGTCGTCGTTCTCCTCGCGCTCAATCTCTCCGGCGGCCGCACCCGGATCGAGCACGAGATCCGGCCGCTCTACGGCGCCGGGGATCCGCAGTTCGTCCGCACGATGGGGGTCCTGCTCGGTCCCGCGATCGTCGGGGGCAACCACGTGGTCTCGCTCCAGAACGGGGACGAGATCTTTCCCGCCATGCTCGAGGCGATCCGCGGGGCGCGGCAGACGATCACCTTCGAGACCTACATCTACTGGTCGGGGCGGATCGGACGGGAATTCGCGGAGGCGCTGGCCGAGCGCGCCCGGGCCGGCGTCCGGGTGCACGTGCTCCTCGACTGGGTGGGCGCCGGGAAGATGGACGATGCGCTCCTCGAGCTCATGCGGGAGGGCGGCGTCGAGGTCCTCAAGTACCATCCGCTCCGCTGGCACAGTCTCGACCGGGTGAACAACCGCACGCACCGGAAGCTCCTCGTGGTG